>NZ_DATMTE010001008.1:0-4173 GCF_035564935.1 Chitinophaga sp.
ATGTTCGTTTACCCAATGTTTTCGGCGATAACATGGTGTTGCAGCGCGACAAACCAATCCCGGTATGGGGCTGGGCCGATAAGAACGAAAAAGTGACCATACAGTTCAACCAACAGGTGAAAACCGTAAAGGCCGATAAGAATGGCCGGTGGAAAGTATTCCTGCAGCCTGAAAAAGCGGGCGGTCCTTATACCCTCACGGTGAAAGGCAGGAATAATATCAGTTTAAAGGATATCCTCATGGGCGATGTATGGATCTGCAGCGGTCAGTCCAACATGGAGTTCCATGTGAACGGCGTTACCAATGCCAATAAGGAAATAGCGCAATCTGCCAATCCTGCCATCCGGCATTTTTATTTACCGAAAGATATAGCGGCCACACCGAAGGATGATGTGAAGGAAAGCGCCTGGCTGCCGGCGGCGCCGGAAAATACAGGCGATTTCACCGCGGTGGGCTACTTCTTTGCCAAAGCACTGAACGAGCAGCTGCATGTGCCTATCGGCTTAATACATACCTCCTGGGGAGGCACCATCGTGGAAACGTGGATCAGCCATGAAGGACTTACCAGCAGCGACGACTTCCGCGACATGATGCAGGGGATTCCCACGCTAAACCTCGACTCCCTGGGCGTTGCCTCCAGAAACAGGCAGCTGCAGATCATACAGTCGTTACAAGGCGGCCTCCCCGATGCCGCTACGGTGGCTACCTGGTCTGCCCCCGGTACTGACGACCAATCCTGGAAAAAGATGAAAGTGCCCACCTTATGGGAACAGCAACAGCTGCCCGATTTCGACGGCATCGTATGGTTCCGTAAAAACTTCCAGGTAGCCGGAGCGGATGCCGGCAAGCCTGCAGAACTTAGCCTGGGCGCCATTGATGATAACGACGTGACTTATATCAACGGCACAAAGGTGGGCAGTACCAACAGCTACAATGCCTTCCGCACTTATCAGATTCCTGCCGGCGTTTTAAAAGCCGGTAATAATGTAATTGCCGTAAGAATAGAAGATACCGGCGGCGGTGGCGGATTTTATGAAGATGCAGAAAGTATATTTTTAAAGACTGCCAGTCAGAAACAATCCCTTGCAGGCGACTGGGCCTTCCGTATCGAGAAGGCAATTACTCCCGGCGCCAGCGTTGGCCCCAACAGCTACCCTTCTTTGCTGTTCAATGCCATGATCAACCCCATACTGCCTTTTGCCATTAAAGGCGCTATCTGGTACCAGGGAGAAAGCAATGCCGACCGTGCCTACCAGTACCGCAAAGCATTTCCGCTGATGATCAGCGACTGGCGCCGCTTATGGAAGCAGGGCGACTTCCCCTTCTACTTTGTACAACTGGCCAGCTTCAATTCTGCCAACGGCAACAGCCGGAAAGGAAGCAAATGGGCCGAACTGAGGGAAGCGCAAACCCTTACCCAGCAACTGCCCAATACCGGTATGGCCGTGATCACAGACCTCGGCGAGCCTAAAGATATTCATCCGAAAAACAAACAGGATGTAGGAAAACGGCTGGCAGCTGTAGCACTTCACCAAACCTACGGGCAGGATAACATATTCAGCGGCCCTGTGTACCAGTCGATGCAGGTAAACGGCAACAAGGTAACCCTTAGCTTCACCAGCACCGGCAGCGGCCTGGAGGTGAAAGACAAGTACGGTTATATCCGCGGATTTGAAGTAGCGGGCGCCGACAAACAATTCCACTACGCCAAAGCCTATACCGACGGCAACAAAGTAGTAGTGTATGCAGATGAAGTAAGCACTCCTGTAGCCGTTCGCTACGGCTGGGCAGATGACAACCTGGAAGACAACCTCTTTAACAAAGAAGGCTTCCCGGCATCTCCCTTCCGCACGGACACCTGGAAAGGTGTTACCGAGGAGGTGAAATACAGCGTAATCAGTTTAATCCTGAGTCAGACAAAATCCGCTTAAATCTCCCCAAATCATTTTAAATCCAAAGTAATCAAATCAGGGTAATCAGTGTAATCAGTTTAATCCTGAGTCAGACAAAATCCGCGGAAGATCGCCGAAGGCGATCAGAACAGCGAAGGCGCCGGCAGCAGGTCGGTATCTTCCCCGGAGGCAACGCCTGCGAGCGTGTGAATGAGTTTTCGTACTGCCGTTTCCGTGGCTTCGTCGGTGATGAGACCACTGCTGCTGACTTTTGTTTTTACGGAGGGGATTACGAGCTGCGCACCGGCGGCGATTTTTGATTCTATGATCAGCAGGGTGCCCAACAGCGACTGGTGCGCTTTATACCCCGATGTGCCGGCAGTGATGAGCGCTACCGGCTTTTGCGAGAAGTGCATGGAGGAAACCGTCCAGTCGATGGCGTTTTTTAGTGTCCCTGGCACACCAATAGCATATTCCGGCGTGCATATCAGCACGGCATCCGCTGCTGCCAGTTGGGCACGGAAATGTTGTACTGCCTCCGGTGCGGCGCCGGGGTCCGTATCCAGGTCGGGGTTGAAGTGCGGGATAGCGGTGAGGTTATCCAGCAGTTGTACTGAAAAAGTGCCTGCCGACAGGTTAGTGATGGCCGTTATCAGGTGATGATTGGAAGAGGATTGCCGGGTGCTTCCGCAGATGGCCAGTAGTTTTACCGGTGGTGTCATATCATGATCGTTCATTGACTGCAAATTAAGCGGATTCCCTTTGTTTGCCAGCAACTGCGCATCGATTTTATTGATGTGCCTATAGAGCCTCCTGCATCTCCCGGGATTTTTAAAAATATTCTCCGGAAAAAAAATATATTTGTCTGACCACGTTCCTGATATCAACTAAGAGAAGAGTTCCATGTATAATGAAAACGAATTGCTGACCAAAATCGCGGCAGGAGATGAAGCTGCCTTTAAACAACTTTTTGAACAACACCGGAAGAAGCTCTATCATTACCTGATCACCATCACCAAATCCAGGGAAGTGGCGGAGGAAATTCTGATCGATGTATTCCTTAAACTATGGACAGGCAGGGAACTGATCACCGGTATCCAGCATATGGATGCTTTCCTTTACAAGGTGGCCTACAATAAAGTCATGGACTTCTTTAAACTGGCGGCCAGGAACGCCCGCCTACAAAAGCTGGTACAGGAACAAATGGAAACGCAGCAGGAACAAAGCGCCGATTACAGCCTGCTGAACAACGAATGCAGGGAAATCCTGAACAGCGCGTATAAGCAGTTGTCGCCCCAACGCCGCCTCATGATCACCCTCAGCCGGGAAAAAGGTTTGACCCATGAAGAAATAGCCACTGAACTGAATTTATCCCGCAATACCGTTAAAAACACCATTACCGACAGCCTGAAGATCATTAAACAATACCTGCGGAATAACCATATCAGTACTTTCATGTACCTGTTGCTGTTGTCAGATTTATTTTCAGACTGATTAGTACTACCCCCTTCTTTTTGTCGTCATAGCAGTTATATAACTGGCATATGTCGTCTAATCCGTTAAGATTAAAACTATTACTACAAAAATACCTGTCCGGCGGGTGTACGCCACCGGAGCTGGAAGAGTTCTGGGCGCTGATGAGAGAGCTATCGGAAAACGACCTGGTATCGCAGGAACTGGCTGCGCTCTGGGAACGCACCCCAGAGCAGGCACAGGAGCCTGCGTGGGAGCAATTATATACACGCCTGCAGGGAAAGATCCGGGAAGGTGAAATTGATATGCTTAAAGTGATGACCGTGAAGCGTAACCCGCTCTATAAAAGGATGGTTATTGCCGCTGCCGTAATACTGGCTGTTTTCAGCGCCTGGTGGCTGTTTCCGGACACTAAGCCCACGTCCGTCATTACCGCTGAGCTGCCCGCAGCACAGCATACCTCCAATAAAGTGATCCACCTTCCTGATGGCAGCATAGTAACACTGAATGAAAACAGTCAGCTGGACTATCCCGCTGCTTTTGAAGGCCGCAGCCGGGAAGTATACCTGAGAGGGGAAGCTTTCTTTAACGTGGTATCAGATAAGAACAAGCCGTTCCTGGTGCATACCGGCAGTATTGTGACCCGTGTATTGGGTACGTCCTTCAATATCAGGGCGGCAGGAGATGCTTCCCCTATAGCCGTTACCGTTACCACCGGTAAAGTACAGGTTCAAAAAGAGAATAAAGCCATCTTAGCCGAGCTGCTGCCCGGCGATCAGCTGATACTTGATAAAGCCGCCATTGCGCC
>NZ_DATMTE010001009.1:0-27802 GCF_035564935.1 Chitinophaga sp.
TATAAAGTTTTATCCTGCATACCAAACATGACTACAATTTTTCCGTCTTTGTAAAGGTTGAGCGTTTGTTCCGCCACATCATACCGGAAAGAATTATCGCTGATAAGTTTTAGGAATTGGGTTTCGCGGCGCATTACATCAGCATCAATACAAGCCATACGGGTGCTGATGCCCTTTGTGAATTTAATTTCATTGCCTGTGGCGCTGTATCCGCCGGAGATGCTGTTGCATCCGCCTTTGCCGTGGAAGCGTTTTTGATTGGTGTCAAACTCCAGCCAGATACCGGAGTTACTTAAGGTAGTATCGTTCAGTTTAATAACGCTCCATTTTTTGCTGCCAATGAAGGCCCATTGTTTATCATTTGAAGCGGTACCCTGCTGTTCGTTGCTGTTATTTTCTTCCAGGCGGAATTGCAGTATGGTATTGCCGTTTTGCCGCAGACTTACCGTTTGTCCCGATACGGTGTACTGAAATGTCTGGTCGCCAAGTTGTTTCATGAAAGTGGTTTCACGGCGCATCATGTCCCTGTCGGGGCAAGCCATCAGGGTGCCGGCGGTTTTGGAAAAAGTAATGTTGTTGCCGGAGATTGTATAAGCGCCCATCATGCTATTGCAGCCACTTTTACCGTGAATACGTTTTTGTGCAGGGTCCAGTTCCATCCATATAGCGCCGTCGGTGATAGCTTCATCACCCATTTTTATCAATACCCATTTCTTTCCTGTATCGGCAGATGATCCTGTATTCGGGATCTTCTTTTTTTCCAATACTTTGGACAATGTGTATTTCAGGGAGGAGCCATCGGCCGGCGGGTTCTTTATTTGTGTAATTCTTACCCGGAGCTTGTACCGGTAGCCGGGTGTATATTTAAAGCCATTGATATTGGTATATAAGTTTGACCAGTCCGTGTCATTTACCCCTTTTATCTGCAAACACTCCATAGGAGCTACGCCGGTACAGGGCTCCTTTGATTCTTTTACATAGATGACCTGTGTTTTGGCCGGTTGCTGTTTGTTTTGTACCGGGCCCGTAAAGGTGGTGGCGAGGGTGATTGCTAACGCGAATAACATAAAATATAGATTTTAATGATTAACAACAAAAGGGGCTACGAAGTTGTCTCTTTTGAAGGAATGATTCACTTTTTGCAAAAACGCTGCCAGTCCGCCTTTTATGGGCCTGGTGTTACCTGTTGCTGCCCTGGTGGGCTGTTTGGTGTGATTTCCCTATCTGTTTGATAATAGATTCGTAATAAGCCAGTTTATCTTTACCCGGGAGACTTACAATGGTTACATCGTTTGCGATGAGCAGGTCCAGTTTAAATTTGGATGCCGCTACATATTCTTCCGGGATATAATAGAAGATCTGGTTAGGCACCGGAACGTTTTTGTGATGAAATTTTTGCCTTGCCCTGTAGGTTAACAGCCACCAGAGGTCTGTTTCAACAAAATCGAGTGATAAACCGAAGATGTGTATATCTTCTGTAAAGAAGAGATCGATCCAGGAGTGGAAGTATACCTCTTTGGAATGGATACGGCGGAGCAGGGAGGGCTTGGGTACTTCTTTGGAGGAGTATACGGTGCCGCTCACCACGTAGTTACGCATCAGCTGTAACTGGCCGCCATAGTGCTCAAAGCCCAGGTTAATGCTCATGGGATTGAGGCAATCGCCATGAATATGCCAGTAATGGATATTACCTACTTCATATCTCCTGAAAATACTATAAAACTTTTCTTTTATAATACTGGTGTTTTCCAAAGGTATTTGTCCTTCCAGCGTAAATTCATAGTTGGTGGTAAGAATATGCGCGGGCTTAAGGTCACGGATAGCGCTGTGCAGCGGGTTGGCCTTTATTTCTGCGGCTTTGATGGCAATAAATGATTTAAGGTCTTTTTCTCTTATCCGGTGATTTTTGCTGGCGGTCAGAAAAATTTCTTCATACAGGAGGGGGAATGGTTTTTTATCGTCCAGTTCCACGCAGCCGCCTGCATGGCAGAAGGTGATAATATCCTGCAGCAGATCTTTCCAGCTCTGGCCGCGGGAAATGTTGTTGATGTCATTTCCGATTAATAATACGAGGTTTTTCATAGTACATTCCGTCTTTTAGGGGTGGATAAACCGGAAGGTGAGGTTAATTCTTCCGTCTGATATTTTAGTGGTTTTCGGGACCTGGTGCTCCCAGTATTCCTGCAGTGGTCCTTTCATAATCAGGAGGGAGCCATGTTGCAGCGTTAATTCATACTTTCGTTGATGCTCACTTTTATAACGCAGCTGGAAACGTCGGGCAGCGCCAAAATTTACGGAGGCAATTACCGGGTGACGGCCCAGCTCCGGTTCATTGTCTGCATGCCAGCCCATAGAGTCATTGCCATTACGGTAAAGGTTCAGTAGTACACTGTTGAACACCTGGCCGCTGATGGGAGTGATCCTGTCGCGGATCTGTAACAGCCCGGTTGTCCATGGCTCTGTGTGAAAAACATTCCCGGAGAACCTATAGGACGTGGCCGCATCTCCATACCAGGCCATCAAACGGGGAAACAATACTTCTTTGCCGTACATTTTCATGGATTCCTGTTTCCAGTTGATGGTTTCCCGCAGGTGTTGCATGAAGTAATTGCTTTCCGGTTCGTTAAAAAACTGCGGATAGTAAGCCAGCTCTCCATTCAGTAATGAAATCTTCGTGGCATCCTCATCGTTAAAAAAACTTCCCTGCACATTCATAACACAAATTTACCATCGTGCTACGCACTGTATATGTAATGTTATTTGTCTGGCGTATTATCTTTCCAGGCCCATAAATAGCGGCAGGCATGGGTCCGGTAGGGCGACCATTTCTCCGAAATACTGACCAGCTTATTCCGGAATGCTTTTTTGTCTTCCCGGTCCAGTTTGTACAATTTAATGATTGCCTGTTGCAGTCCCCAGTCGTCCATGGCAAATACATCTTCGCGGCCGAGGTAAAACATCAGCAGCATTTCCACTGTCCAGCGGCCAACGCCTTTGATTTGGGTAAGGTAGGCAATCACTTCGTCGTTGCCCATTTTTTTCAGTTTGCTATCAGTTATTTTTTCGGCGATCACAAACGCCGCCACATTTTGCACATAGGTAACTTTTGCATTGGATAAACCAATACCACGGAGGGTTAAGGGGGGAGTATCCAGTATTTGCCGGGCTGTGGGCTCTTTGCCGGCATAGAGATCCAGGAACCGTGCGTAGATCACATCTGCTACTTTGGTGGATAGCTGCTGGCTCATTATGGAGCCGATCAGTTTCAGGCAAATGTTTTTTCGTATTGCCAGCTCCGTTAACGGACCGCTGATTATTTTCTGTAGCTTTTTATCCTTGCTGAGATGTGTTACATAGTGTACCGGAGTAATATCCGGGGTGCTTTTAGACCTGGGCATAAACTGTTTTTTATGAAGTTAACGCGTCACATCATCCATTACCCGGCTTCCACGGCGGATATTAATAACTGAACGGCTGGGTATAAATCACCTGCAGCAGTGTTTGTCCTACTGCCTGCAGCGTTTTCCGGTCAATCACATCCATGTTATCGTTTTGAGTATGCCAGTGAGGGGCAAAGTCGTTGTTCGCCTGTAACGCGATGATATCGAATGTTGGAATATTGGCGATGGTATTTACCGCGATATGATCATCCGTGATAAAGGCGCCGTTATTCTCATAGCGGAACAGGTCGGAATAACCGAGGCGGTTGGCCACATCCCAGAACATTTTCATCTGGGCGCCTGCGTATTGTTTGGAAGAGCCTTCCATATAGAATTGGGTGCCGCGTCCGCCTACCATATCCAGGAGGATGCCGTAATTGGCCTTATAGCCCGGGATGTGCGGGTTTTTGGCCCAATACTGGGTACCGAGGCAAAATGAATTTTCATCATTTTTAGCGCCGTAGTCTTCCACATCTACCAGCAGGATATCTACACCGGCTTCCGGTTTTTGTTTCCGGAATTGCCGGGCCGCTTCCATCAGTACGGCAACACCGCTGGCGCCGTCGTCAGCACCGTCCAGTTTCTTTGTTTTATCAAAGGCGTCTTCATCTGCCCAGGGACGGGTATCCCAGTGAGCCAGCAGTAAAACGCGCTGTTTGGCAGCAGGGTTGAAACTGGCGATGATATTAATGCAGGGCAGTTTTTCATTTTTAGGTCCGGTAACAGTGGTACGCTGTACGTACACTGTATCCGCCCAGTTACGGAGATTGCCGATCAGCCAGCTGGCGCATTTTTCCTGTGCGGGGGTGTTGGGTATCCTGGGTCCGAAGCTCACCTGCTTTGCGGTATACGCATATGCAGAATCTGCCTGGAAAGCGGGTACCGGTACATCCACTTTGGCCACTTTGCTGTCGCCTGTACTATCGCTGGTGTTATCGGTTGTCTGACTGTTCTGCTGGCAGGCGCCGGCCAGTAAGGCCAGCGCTGTCAGCGTAATAAGAGCTTTACGCATTATCTTCCGGAATATTTATTTTATTGAAGACTATAGGAAACGGTACCGTCTTTCTCATCTTTCAGCTGAATGCCTACAGACAATAATTCGTTACGGATCTTATCTGAAGTTGCATAGTCCTTGCGGCTTTTGGCTTCTTTCCGCATCTCAATCAGCATCCGTAATACGCCATCCAGTTTATTATCTTCCCCGGAGATGGCTTCCTGCCTGATACCGAGAATATCTACGAGATAGGTTTTCCATGTTTGTTGCAGCAACAGGAAAGTATCTTCGCTTATTTCGTGCATTTTTATCTGCCCGCCTTTCAGCGAGTTGATCACTGGTGTAAGTTCAAACAGGTTGGCCAGTACTTTTGCCGTATTGAAATCGTCGTTCATGAATTGAGGGCATTCCAGGCACCACTGGCGCACCTGCTTATCCAGTTCTTCGTTAATGCCCTGGCCGTTTGCGCCAGTGTAGCTGAGCTTCTGTAATGTTTCATAAGCTGCCCATAAGCGCTGCAATCCTTTTTCAGCGGCCTGCAGTGCTTCATTGGAGAAGTCCAGCGTACTGCGGTAATGCGTCTGCAAAACAAAGAAGCGGATGGTCATTGGGCTGTATGGCTTATCCAGTTGCGGGTTTTCACCGGAAAACATTTCGGTGAGCTTAATGGTGTTGCCATAAGCCTTACCCATTTTACGGCCGTTGATGGTGATCATGTTATTGTGCATCCAGTAACGGGCCATCATATCGCCGTGTGCAATTTCACTTTGTGCAATTTCACATTCATGGTGGGGGAACTGGAGGTCCATGCCGCCGCCATGGATATCGAATTGTTTGCCCAGGTATTTGGCGCTCATGGCGGAGCACTCAATATGCCATCCGGGAAAACCTTCGCCCCAGGGGCTCGGCCAGCGCATAATATGCTCCGGCGGCGCTTTTTTCCAGAGGGCAAAGTCTGCTTTATTATGTTTATCGTCCTGGCCTTCCAGTTCCCTGGTGGTTTCCAGCATATCTTCCAGTACACGGCCGCTCAGGATACCATAATCGAAGCTGGCGGCATATTTTTTTACATCGAAATACACGCTGCCGTCCACTTCATAGGCATAGCCTTTTTCCATGATCGTTTTGATCATTTCAATCTGCTCAATAATGTGCCCGGTGGCGGTGGGTTCAATACTTGGTTCCAGACAGCCAAACTGCAGCATGGCCCAGTGGTACAGGTTGGTGTATTTCTGTACCAGTTCCATGGGTTCCAGTTTTTCCAATACGGCAAACTTGGAAATTTTATCTTCCGCGGCGCGGCCTTCTTCTTCAAAGTGGCCTGCATCGGTAATATTGCGCACGTAACGTACTTTATACCCCAGGTATTGTAAATAACGGAATACTACATCAAATGTAATATAGGGGCGGGCATGTCCGAGATGTGATTCGCCGGATACGGTAGGGCCGCACACATACATACCAACGTGGCCCGGGTGTAAAGGTGTAAATACTTCTTTCTGACGGTGTAATGAATTATATATCCTTAGTTCTGACATATGCTGTAAATGACAGATGTCGATATAGATGACATCTTATTTTTTATTGATGGATGGCAAAGATAAAAATTGTTTTCCTGGTATAAGCAGGCAACAACATCGGTCAGCGCTAAAAATATTATACATTTTCATAATTTATTACAGTTATTTATTTACTTCTACTGCTGTTTTTCCGCTACCGATCAGGCTAAGACTGGTAATTACAGGATAATGGTCAGACAGGTCTGAGTTTATTTTCCGGAAGCTGTTTACCTTAAAATGGTTACTGACAAAAACGTAGTCAATACGCAAGGTAGGCGCAAGCCCTGTAAAAGTACGGCCAATTCCGAAACCTTTTTGCAGAAAAGCGTCCTGGAGGTCGCCTTTAATGGTAAAGTAGGTATAGGAGGCGGGGGTATCGTTAAAGTCGCCGCACACGATCACAGGGTATGGGCTTTGCCGGATAAAATTGCCTACAATATCGGCTTGCTGACTGCGGCGGATATACGCCTCGCGCATTTTCTGGACAATGCTTTTGGTGGCTTTCAGCCCCGTATCTTCCTGGTTTTTGATTTTCCGGATGGCGGAATAGTCATTTTCGTTAAAGCGATAAGATTCCAGGTGCATATTAATGATCCGGAGGGTATCCAGGTTTTTCACAATATCGGCATAGATAAGGCTTTCGCTTCTGGGGCCGTCGCTCATTTTCACTTTATCGGCTGCAATAATGGGAAAACGGGAGTAGATAATGGAGCCCCAGTGCTGCATGCCATCCCGGTTAAAATCACTGGAAAAGTAACGGTAAGGCAATTCCATCTCCCGGGAAATGTCTTCCCGGTTATTAAAATCATTTTTCTTTTCAGAGGTATAAAAATCCTGGAAGCAGGCAATATCCAGTTCCTGTTTTTTGATCATGGCAAACATAGCCTGCCGGTTATATTTGCTGTCTTTTTCGCGGTATAGCCCAAACTGGCTCACATTGTAACTCATTACAGTAAGGGTATTGCCGCCGGTGACCGCCTTATTGCCGGAAGGCATCTTAAAGGCCACAAAAGCACTGATGGATTTCCAGCCAAGCAGCAGGGCAATCAGCGACAGCAAGGCATAGCGATAATTAAAAAACAACCATCCTGCCAGGAATATCACCAGTATACCCAGGAGGAAGGGGAACGCCAGCGTAATAAAGCTGATAGGCCAGAACCACGCCGGTGAAATATATGGTGCCATGCAGGCTGCCAGGAAAAGTAATACCACGGCGAAATTGATGATCAGAAAAAATCCTTTCGTAAAGAGTCTTAAAAAGCGCACCGCGTCATACTTTGTTGAAGTACTAAAGTTAGTTTTTTTTCAATGAAAGACAGGCCATCACCGGAAAATGCTCAGATGCCCCGGGGTGGAAAACCTTACTGCTATGGATGTTCACCGGGGATTGTGCCAGTATGTAATCGATCCGCAGTGAGGGCGACAAATAGGAGAGCGTTCGTCCCCATCCGGCGTTTGTTTTGAGGAATGCATCCTGCATGCTGTGGCTGATGGTTTTATAGGTGAAGGAAACGGGCGTGTCGTTAAAATCGCCGCAAACGATGGCCGGGTAAGGGCTTTCGGCTATCAGCGCCGCCAGTTGGAGGGCCTGGCCGGATCTGGCCCGGAAGGTGCTTCTCATTTTATATACCAGGCCGCTTCCTTTAGGAGCTTTCATCTTTTCATAATCCTCACTGTTAAACATATACGAAGTCAGTTGAACAGAAAATATCCGCACCGTATCTCCCTTTATCTCCACATCGGCCTGAAGAAAGGTACTGCCGCTGCCAAACGTGCTTTTCCCGCAGGGGATAGCAGAAGCGGAGATCACAGGGTAGCGCGAAAACAATGCAATGCCGTAATACCAGCTTTCCCAGTGGGTTTTATCGCAGGTGAAATAATGGTAGGGGTAATTCCCTGCTGACCTGATGCGCTGAATATGATGGTCTTTGTCAGGATGATCGTTCGTGTAAAACTCCTGCAAACAGAGTATGTCCGGGCTGCCGGCCGCAATGGTATTGTAGATCGCAGCTTCTTTGTTTTTATCCGTTACATATCTCACCAAACCCATACTGCTGGTATTATAGGTCATGAGGGTAAATTGCCTGCTGTTGGTTTGCGGGAGTAATATATTTTTCCGGGAGATGTGAACGCCCCAGGTAGCCAGGGCGGCGGGCATGGCACAGAGAATTGCAATTATATTCATTAACACAAATGCCGGTTTCCGGCGCCACGCCCATAAACAGGTGCATATTAAGCACAGGGGGAAGAGCACCGGAAAGAAGAATCCGGAGAATCCGGCCGGCCAGCACTTTCCGGGGTTGAGATAAGGAAGAAAAACGCTAAGGAGCAGGGCTGTCACCAGGCAAATATTGCTCCAGCGCAGGGTGCCACGTACAATAATTTTCAGCATAGGGAACAAGCAATTGCGATCAGGTTTTAAAGTACAAAAAAAGGGGAAGATGCCGGCAGTTTTATACTGATAACATCTTCCCTTTTATCTGTGAAAGTATTTTCTAATCCGTAATACTTTTATTCTGTTTTGCTTGCTCTTAATAAGGTATCTCTTTCCTCTGGCGTAAGGGAGGCTAAACCGTTTTCGTTGATCTTATCAAGGATTTCATTCAGTTTTTGCTCAGGTACTTTGCCAATGCGCCTGTAGGGCTGCTGGTCCGCATCTGCCGGGAAATTCTTCTTTTTAAAATCGTCCGGATTGATGCGCTGTGATGCAGGGTGAAATACATGAGTGAGCTTAAAAGTGAGCCTGTTGAAGCCTGCGCCCGGATCCCTGCCGTTTTTCCACTGGTACATAAAGAACCAGCCTGCCAGGGCGCCACCGGCCAGCCCGGGGATATAGGTATATCCATAGCTGGAAGAAGCCATCAACGCTCCAACGGAAAGCATCACGAAAACGAGGGTAATGATCCAGAGTGAAATACCTCCCGCCAGTAAAGGGAATATGCGATAACGGGGAGCAACGGTGGTTACTCCAACTGCAATGGCCATAATACTGCCTGCAGCGCCAAGGGCATACTCATTGCCTGCGAGGGCGTGAAAAGAAGGGATCAGCTGCATCGCAGCCACGTAAACAAGATTACTGCAGATACCTCCAAAGAGATATAAAGGTAAAATCCGCTGGTAGCCTGCCAGGTGCTGCATGAAAGTGCCGAAGCACCAAAGCCACACCATATTGGAAAAGATCTGCCAGAAACTAATGTGTGTAAACAGGGAAGTGACCAGCGTCCACGGGCGGGTCAGTAATTTGGAGGGATCTGCCGGGAGCCTCAGCCATGTCATGATATCCTGGTGGAACCGGGGTTCGCCTACCTGTTCCATCTGGTATATAACAAGGGTGAAAAAAAGGAAAACGAAAATCGTAAGATTAACGACCATCAGGTGTGTCACCATATTTCTTCCTTCTCCTAAAGAGAGGCGGGGCAATTTCTCTTTTTCCAACGCATGCATGGTACAAATATTTTTCAATACAAAAATACGTCAATAATACAGTTGTCTTAATAAAAATCTCTTCTGCTTTTATTCCATCCTCTCAGCAGCAGGTAAGCAAAGAGCGCGCCACCAAGGTGGGCAAAATGGGCAACGTTATCGCCAGCTGAATTTTGGATACCGGACCACAGTTCACCCAGGATCATAAAGCCAACCACAAATTTGGCCCTGATTGGTATCATGGCAAAGAAATACAGGTACCGGTTGGGGAACAGGTAGCCGAATGCAAACAGGATACCGTACACCGCTCCGGACGCGCCCACTGTAGCGCCATTCCGGTAATAGGCCACATAATTTTTGACATACAACCTTGCCATTTCTATGGCTTCCGGGTCATGGGCGGCTAATGCACCTTTCAGGCTTTCCATGTTGAAGTTGGCCAGGTTGCCGATATCGAACTTATTATCGAGCGCCACAAAATTTGAGAAACTCGGGTCGTTCAGGAACTGTATAGCATACCTGTTAAGGTTTACATTCTCATATGTAAGCACACCCATGTGACAAAGAGCAGCGCCCAGTCCGCAGATCATGTAGAAGATCAGGAAACGCTTGGGACCCCATAAGTTTTCCAGGGTAGCGCCAAACATCCACAGTGTAAACATATTGAAGAGCACATGCGTAATGTTCTTCGGATCGTGCAGGAACAGGTGCGTGATGAACTGATGTGGCTTGAATAGTTCGGAGCCCCAGTAGTGAAGGGCAAACAAACGACTCAGATCGTAATCAAATTTGCTCAGCAGCGTAACCTGCACCAACCAAACCAAACCGTTAATGATCATCAGATTTTTGATCACCATTGGCAGGTACTGAAATTTTCCGGGCCTGTACTCGTTCATTGTAGCTAGTTATTATCTCTTTTTTTCAACAACACCACATTTTCGATGTGATGGGTGTGCGGGAACATATCTACCGGTTGTACCTTTTCCACTGTATAGAGTGAGTCCAGCAAAGCCAGGTCCCTGGCTTGTGTAGCGGGGTTACAGCTTACATATACAATTTTAGGGGCACCGATTTCCAGCAATTTATTTACCAGTTTTTCGTGCATGCCTGCCCGTGGGGGGTCTGTGATCACCACATCCGGCTGGCCATGCTGTGCAAAAAACTCATCATTACAAATATCCACTACATCGCCTGCAAAAAAAGTAGCATTGTCCACATTGTTACGGGCAGCATTTTCCTTTGCATCGTCTATTGCTTCCCTGATCAGTTCAATACCTACCACTTTGCGGGCGCTGCGCGACACGAAGATGCCGATACTGCCGGTACCGCAATATAGGTCATATACGATTTCGGACCCGGTTAACCCTGCAAAATCCCGTGTTACCTTATACAGCACTTCTCCCTGGTAAGTATTGGTCTGGAAAAAAGATTTCGGGCCTATCTTGAAAACAAAATCTTCCAGTTTCTCTTCAGCATATCCCTTACCAAAATATACTTTCGGTTCGAGGTCGAAAATACTGTCGTTTCCTTTCGGGTTAATGGTATACAATACCGTGGTGATAGCCGGAACCGTTTTCAGCAGGTGATCCAGTAAGGCAATCCTGTTGGGCTTGTCTTCATGATGGATCACCAGGTTTACCATGATTTCACCGGTGGTGCACAAACGGACTACCAGGTTTCGCAACCAGCCCTGCTGGGCGCGGATATCATAAAAAGTGAGGTCGTGGGAAACCGCGTATTCACGGATGGTATTACGGATCAGGTTTACCGGCTCCTGCATCAGGTAGCAGGTGTCTATATTCAGCACTTTGTCGAATAGCTTGGGTACGTGGAAGCCCAGCGCGGGTTTCACAGGTATTTCACCATTGTTGGCTTTGATCTCCTCGTTGGTAAGGTATGCCTTGTTGCTGAACGTGAACTCCAGTTTATTGCGGTAATGTTCGGTATGCGCACTGCCAAGGATAGGATCCATTGGCGGTAAGGCCAGCTTCCCGATGCGTTGCAGGTGATCCGCCACCTGTTGTTGTTTGTACTCCAGTTGAAGCGCATAAGGCAGCATCTGCCATTTACATCCGCCGCAGGTGCCAAAATGCTGGCAAAAAGGAGTGACTCTTTTATCTGAATAGCTGTGAAAGCGCACTACTTTCCCTTCTGCCCAGTCTTTTTTGTTCTTACCAAGACGAACATCCACCACATCACCGGGAACCACACCGCCTTCAATAAATACAACTTTCCCGTCGTGACGGGCCAGGGCTTTACCTTCTGCCGCATAAGCAGTAACCGGTACATTTTCTAAAACAACATTTTTTTTCCTCACGGCTGCAAAGGTAATTGAAATGCTGAATCCTGCCTCGTAATTCATATGAATTACCATTCAGCACACCGCTTTCCTTTTTTACTTTTTTCCACTTACATTTACATATTGCTTTCAAACATTATGCGTAGATTATTTGCACTACTGATTGTGGCCCTCCTGGGGGCATTGAGCCTGCAGGCACAGGGATACCAGATTTCCGTAAAGCTGAAAAACTTTACCGGCGGGAAATTTTTCCTGGCGCATTATATGGGCAGATCCACCTACCTGGCCGACTCTGCAGATGTAAGCCCGGCAGGAGAGGTGGTATTGAAAGGCAAGGAAAAACTGCTACCCGGTATTTACCTGCTGGTATTGCCCGGTAAACAGCAGTATATAGAAACCCTGATAGATAAGCAGCAGGTTTTTAGTGTAGCCATCGATACCAGCGATCTTGTTAACAAAACGGTGTATAAGGGCAGCCCGGACAACGATGGGTTCCTGGCCTACAATAAATTTCTTTTTGAACAGGAAACATTGAGCCGGAGTATCCAGCAGCAGCTGCAAACGGCGCATACAGCGGCGGATTCTGCAAAAGTACAACCGCTGCAGCAGGAGTTGGGCAAGAAGATCCAGCAATTCAGAACCGCCTTTATCAAGACGCATCCGGGCAATATTCTCAGCACTATTTTCCTGGCCATGAAAGAACCGGTGGTACCACCGCAGCCGGCAGGAGCAGATTCCCTGTTTGCCTATCACTATTTTAAAAGCCATTACTGGGATGAGGTTGACCTGGAAAGCGACCGCCTTGTGAGAACACCTATCCTGGAGGGCAAACTGAAGAAGTATTTCACGCAGCTGGTGCCGGTACACCCCGATTCTATTATTGTTGACTGCGATGCTATGATTGCCCGCACCCGTAAAAGTAAGGAGGTTTTCAAGTTTGTGCTGTGGTGGCTTACCTATAATTATGAGAGCTCGCCTTACATGGGAATGGACGCGGTTTTTGTACATCTTGTGGAGAAATATTATGTGCCGGGAGAAGCTTTCTGGCTGAATGACGAGCAACTGAATAAAATTGTGGACAGGGCGTATACTATTGCCCCCAACCTGATTGGAAGACAGGCAGCCCCGCTGCAGTTTAAAGACACCGCGGCCCGGTCGCTTTCACTTTATAAAACGCCTGCTAAGTTCACCGTACTTGTTTTCTGGGACCCCACCTGCGGACACTGCAAAACAGAGATTCCCCGCCTTGACTCTGCCTGGAATGCCAGCTGGAAAAGCAAAGGCGTAGCTATGATCGGTATTAAAACGGAAGGTACGCGGGAAGAATGGCTGCAGTTTATTAAGGACCACCATCTTAAAGGGTGGATCCACGGCTCAGATCCACAGGCGGAAACGAATTACCGCAGGCTTTATGATGTTTACAGCACGCCAATGGTTTATTTATTGGATGAAAAGAAAAAGATAGTCGCAAAAAGGCTGGGTGTAGAGCAATTGCAGGAGTTCCTGGACAGGGTTGCCCCAAAAGATTCCGCAGCCCGTATGTAGAAACAGAAGTATAGAACGTAGAATAGATGCCTCAATCTATATTGATAATCAGTTGTTTATTTAATTTTAACGTTCCTTTGGCATAGTCTTTGGCTTTGGGGTTAACGGATCATAAAACCAAAGATTATGAAGAAGATCTTATTATCATTCGCAGCGTTAACCTTTTCCATTGCGGCGATGTCCCAGGCAAGAGTTGGGATTAAGGCCGGCTGGAACCTTTCCAACATCACCTATGATAACTCCGGAAACACCAAAGACAGTCGTTCATTATCCGGTTTTAATGTGGGTGCCATTGCGGATTTACCTCTGGTTCCAAAAATTTTGTCTTTTCAGCCCGGGGTGTTTTATACAACAAAAGGTACTAAACTGGAAACCGGCGACAAGAACAACTCTACTGTGAACCCATACGCCAAGTATACCATAAACCCGTCTTACATTGAGATCCCGCTGAACTTCGTGGCTAAGTTGCCAATAGGCGAAAGTTCCAGTCTTTTTGCAGGTGTGGGTCCTTATTTCGCATTTGGTGTAGCCGGTAAGCAGAAGTATGAAACCACCATTGCCGGCGTACATGCCAGTGGTTCAGAAAGCATTAAGTGGGATGATGACACACCGTTTAACAACGACCCGAATACGGCTTATAACAAAATGAAGCGTTTCGACTGGGGTGGTAACGTGCAAATTGGTGCGGAACTCAGCAATTTCCTGGTTTCAGCACAGTATGGAATTGGTTTTGCCAAGGTGAACTCCGGGGAAGACAATAGCACAGATGATAAGAGCAAAAACCGTGTATTCAGTGTATCGGTAGGTTATTTATTCGGAGGAAAATAACTGTGAAACAAACAATTACACGATTAAATTGTAATAACTGCAAGCAAGCAAAAAACAGGTTTATTTATTAGTTTGGCAATCAAAAAAAATCGGGGAAGCGATGCCCAACCTGTGGGTATCGCTTCTCTCCATCATCAAATTACATCACACATGAAAAAGGTATTATTATCTGCAGCCGCATTACTGGTAGCAAGTCTTTCTTTTGGCCAGGCTAAATGGGGTATTGTTGCAGGACCTCAGTTTTCAAGCATTACTGCAAAAAATGCCGTTTTAAACAGTGGAAAGGAAACCAGTTCTCTCCTCACCGGTATCAGGGCAGGGGTTACGGTAGATATCCCGCTGGCGGATGAATTTTATATCGGAACCGGCTTACTTTATTCAGGTAAAGGGGGTAAGGCCAAGGACACAGATGTAAAAACCACGTTATCATATCTCGAGCTGCCGGTTCACTTTATGTTTAAACCGGAAGTAGGTACAGGCAAGCTGGTGTTGTCCGCAGGTCCTTACCTGGCTTATGGTTTAGGAGGAAAAATTAAAGACACCGGTTTGGGTGATCTGGATGTGTATGATGATGAGGCCACCGTGCTGAAACAAAAAAGACTGGATGCCGGTTTAGGTATCAATGTAGGTTACGAGATGCCTATGGGTCTGTATTTCGGTCTTAACACCGGCCTTGGTCTGGTAAATACCGCTGATAATACGGATAATGACCGTAGTTTTAAAAACACGTCCTTCGGGGTGTCCGTTGGCTATAAGTTTGGCGGCAGGTAATAGCTGCCCTGAAATGAAGTTTTTATTAACCACCCGCAAATTCCGGGTGGTTTTTTATTTTTATGAAAACCTTTGTTTACTTTAGCGTCAAGTAACCGACTGAGCATTAGAACTTTTCCCCCAAACAAAATGAATAATGTCGATGTGATATTAATAATCCTTTTATTACCGAACCACTAATGAAAATTTTTACACTCCTTTTTGTAACAGTTTTTTTTGTTACAGTAACCTCACATGCACAGGTAAGTTTGGGTATTCGTGGCGGCTATATTAGTACCGGGCTGGAGTTGTCCGGGAGTAATTTTGGGCCGGCTACCAAACGTATAAACAGCTGGCAGGCTGGTTTCTATACAAACGTCCCGCTGTTTAAAAACGGCTATCTCCAACCCGGCATCAGTTATATAGAAAAAGGCGCGGGGCTGAATTATGCTGTTTCCCATCCGCTTAACCTGTTTACATCAGGTACCACAAAACTGAAACTAAAGTACCTGGAACTGCCTGTTCACCTGGTATACAAAGTGCCGGTAAGCTTTGGGAAGCTGCTGGTTGGCGCTGGTCCATACGCTGCTTATTGTGTAAGCGGCGACTACAGCGTATCCGCTTATACTGAAAACAAACTGATACAATCCGGCTCCAAGCGGGTGGATTTTAAAGCATCTCCCAATATTTTCGGTACAAACATGAACCTGCAACGCTGGGATGCAGGGCTCAATTTTGTAGCAGGGGTAGAACTGAACTGCTGTCTTACGCTGAGTGCGCAGTATGGTTATGGCATGGTAGATATAGACAGGGCGCAGGATAACGATTATAAGAACAGGTATTGGGGCATCAGCCTTGGTTTTTTCTTTGACAGGGAGGACTGGTAAGAGGAACGGTTTTTGTCAATAGCCTTGGCTTATTAAAAAAAGCATGAAAAAAAATATTCTGATTGTTGTAGCCCTGCTGTCTGTTCAATTAGCAACAGCACAAGTAAGATTTGGACTGAAGGCTGGTTTTAGTGGTGCCAGTGTGAAACTGACAGACCCTGTTGATGTTCCGGACCGGAACGAATTTATGTTGCCTGCATTTCATGCGGGCGTTTTGGCAGATATTCCCCTGGCAAAATGGTTTGCAGTACAACCTGCCCTGTTTTATAGCGTTGCCGGATACAGAACCCGTCCGCAGGCAGAAACAGGCAACTGGTACCATATAGCCAAGTTCAGGTACAACTACCTGGAACTGCCGGTTAATTTCCTGTTTAAGAAAACATTGGGTGAAGGTAAAATAGTAGCCGGTTTTGGGCCGGCCCTGGCTTATGGTATCGGGGGGAAAGCTACTTATTTCGATAATGGTACCAAAGAAAGAACAGAAAGAATAAAGTTTGATGGTGAAGCGGCTACCGCAGAGGCCAGAGAGCTTCATGCCAACCCGGTAGATGTTTCTGCCAATTTCCTGGTGGGCTATGAGTTTTCACCAGGCTTTCTGCTTACTGCTGGTTATTCCTTCGGGTTCATAAATGTAACCACGCGCGATAATTCGGAGGAACTGAACCGCAGCTTCCGTATTTCTTTCGGGTATTTGTTTCCCAATACCCGCCGGCAGTAACTAATGGGAAAGCAATGATATTGTAGATTACCTGTTTACACGAAAATAATTTCACACCATCCGGATCTTCAGAAGACTGCCTCTCAGGGGCGGTCTTTTTTATTTTTTTTAAAAGTACATAGGGGTCATTCCTGTTTGCCGCGTCTTATTAGCGAAAGATGCCATCGGAAGATGGCCTCGATCATTGGACAGTTATAATTAAAAGTGTGACAGTTATAGGGATATGCCACTACGTATCTACGTGATGGCATCTTTTTTTATATGAAAGACAGCAAAAAAGGGAAAGACTTTTGTCCTTCCCTTCTGCTTTTATAAGGAGCAAGGATAACTACATAATTGCTGCTACAGCCTGGCGTACCACCTTGGGTTTACCCAAGGTGTAATAGTGGAGTACCGGCACGCCAAAGGCTTTCAGTTCTTTTGACTGTGCAATGAGCCATTCGGTTCCTACCAACTCCACGTCCTTGTCTGTTTTGCATTTCATGATCTCTGTGGAGAGGTCAGTAGGAAGGTCTACATGGAAAATGCGTGGCAGCATCGTCATTTGTTTCCGGGAGGTTAATGGCTTCAACCCCGGGATGATGGGCACTGTGATACCCATTTCACGGCATTTGTTTACAAAGTCAAAGAACTTCTGGTTGTCGAAGAACATTTGTGTAACAATATAATCTGCCCCGTTCTCCACCTTACGTTTCAGGTGGGAAAGGTCTGTTTGCATATTGGGTGCTTCAAAGTGTTTTTCCGGGTAGCCGGCTACGCCGATACAAAAATTGGTTTTCACACCGCTTTGCAGATCGTCTTCCAGGTAAACACCGTTATTCATATGCGCCACCTGGTCCAGCAATTCAATGGCATAGCTGTGCCCGTGCGGATCAGGTTCAAAGAAAGTTTCGTTTTTAGGGGCGTCTCCGCGTAAAACCAGTACGTTATCTATCCCCAGGAAATTAAGGTCTATCAGGGCGTTTTCCGTTTCTTCGCGGCTAAAACCGCCGCAAATGAGGTGTGGCACCGCATCTACGTTATAATGGTTCATGATAGCCGCGCAAATGCCAACCGTACCGGGGCGTTTGCGGATTTCCACCTTTTCAAAGGAACCGTCGGCCTTTTTCTTGAACATATGTTCACTACGATGGTAGGTCACATTAATGAACGCAGGCTTAAATTCCATCAACGGATCCAGGTGGTCATAGATAGATTCAATACTCTTTCCTTTAAGCGGAGGGAGGATTTCAAAAGAAATCAGGGTGTCTTTGGCCTTGGCAATATGTTCAGTTACTTTCATAAAGTTATAAGCTTTGCGGACGGCGGCTGGATATAAAGCCTGCTTCCTGCTAAAATTACGCGGGCAAAAATAAGATATCCCCTTATTATTATCAGATCATTTTTAATCTTAGGATAACTATAACTAGGCTAACTGAATGAATTGTTTATTTTTGCTAAGTTTGATCATATGGCATTAAGAATACATACAGACCAGCTGGTAAAGCGTTACGGCAACAGAACGGTGGTAAACCATGTATCTGTGGAGGTGTCTCAGGGGGAGATTGTAGGGCTGCTGGGCCCTAACGGGGCGGGTAAAACCACCTCCTTTTACATGGTAGTAGGGCTTATTAAGCCTGATGAAGGGAATGTATACCTGGATGGTCAGAACATTACCAAGCTGCCTATGTATAAACGTGCGCAGATGGGTATTGGCTATTTGCCCCAGGAAGCGTCTGTATTCCGGAAGCTGAGTGTGGAAGATAATATTGCCGCGGTACTGGAAATGACGAAACTGAAGAAAGCAGAGCAGAAAGATAAGCTGGAAAGCCTTCTGGCGGAGTTCCGGCTTACCCATGTACGTAAAAGCCCGGGAGATGTATTGAGCGGAGGGGAACGCCGCCGTACAGAAATAGCCCGCGCACTTGCCGTAGATCCCAAATTTATCTTGCTGGATGAGCCTTTTGCCGGTATCGACCCTATTGCCGTAGAGGATATCCAGGGAATTGTAGCCAAACTGAAGTACAAAAATATAGGCATCCTGATCACAGACCACAACGTACAGGAAACATTGTCCATTACTGACCGGGCTTATTTATTGTTTGAAGGTAAAATCCTGAAATCAGGATCTGCCGAAGAGCTGGCAGCCGATGAACAGGTAAGAAAAGTGTATCTTGGCCAGAATTTTATTCTTCGCCGTAAAGATTACCTGGACGAAGCAGCTAAACAATAAAAATAATTCTACAGCATCCTATATGAGAATTTTAAGTCCTGCAATATCACAACTGGCAAGATTGCGAATGGGGCGTATTGCGTATTTTATGCAATATCCCGTGCAGGTGCAGCAGCAGGTATTCCAAAACCTTATCAGTGCCGCCCAGTATACCGAATTTGGTAAGCAGTACGGCTTTTCAAAGATTTATAAGATAGACGAATACAAGCAGCAGGTTCCGATTCATACCTATGATACCATCAAGCCATATATACAACGCACGATGGAGGGACAGCAGAATGTACTTTGGAATACGCCTATCAAATGGTTTGCAAAATCAAGTGGTACCACTGCAGATAAAAGCAAATTTATCCCCGTTACAGTGGAAAGCCTGGATGAATGTCACTACCGCTCCGGCAGGGACGTTATCTCCCTCTACTACAATAATTTCCCGGACTCCGACGTATTCACAGGGAAATCACTGGTAATAGGCGGCAGCCACCAGGTGAACAAACTCTCTGAAAACAGTGATTCCTATTTCGGCGACCTGAGCGCTGTAATGCTCCAGAATATGCCGTTTTACGGCAATATGATCCGTACGCCGGACCTGGAAATAGCGCTGATGGATGAATGGGAAGAGAAAATAGAGCGGATGGCCAACGCCGTGATCCATGAAAATGTAACCTCTATTGCAGGGGTACCTACCTGGACCATTGTGTTGATTAAACGCATTTTTGAGCTCACCGGTACAGATAACCTGGCCGATGTATGGCCCAACTTAGAACTTTATATGCATGGAGGTGTAAGCTTCACACCCTACCGCGAACAGTTTAAAAAGCTGATACGCAATCCTTTAATGCATTACCAGGAAACCTATAACGCCTCCGAAGGTTTCTTTGCCGCCCAGGATGTAATAGGGGAAGAAGGGTTGCTCCTGTTTCTCAACCATGGCATCTTCTATGAGTTTATGCCAATGGAAGAGTTAAACAAAGAAAATCCGCAAACCCTGCAATTGCAGGAAGTGGAACTGGGAAAGAACTATGCGCTGGTGATCAGCACCAATGGCGGCTTATGGCGCTATATGGTAGGAGATACCATACAGTTTACTTCCCTGATCCCTTATCGTATTAAAGTTAGCGGCAGAACCAAGTCGTTTATTAATGCTTTCGGGGAAGAAGTGATTGTGGAAAATTCTGATACCGCAGTAGCCAAAGCTTGCGAAGCTACAGGCGCCGTAGTAAATGATTACACCGCAGCTCCCGTTTATTTCAGCGACCATGGCAACGGCGGGCATGAATGGCTGGTGGAATTTGAAGTAGCACCGGACGATCTGAACCGCTTTACTTCAGTGCTGGACGGCACACTGAAAACCATCAACTCAGACTACGAAGCCAAAAGATACAAGGATATCGCCTTGCATATGCCGGTAGTGCATGTGATGCCACAGGGAACTTTTTGCGAATTTCTGAAAAGCAAAGGTAAGCTGGGCGGGCAACATAAGGTGCCCCGGCTGAATAATGACCGCAAATACCTGGAAGAGATCCGGCAATTTGCGGCAAATCATATGAATGCTTAAAACCTATCAACTATAACATGAAATTACTGGAGAACAAAGTAGCCATAGTAACAGGCGCCAGCCGCGGTATCGGGGAAGCAATTGCGTTGAAATTTGCAGCACAGGGAGCAGATGTAGCGTTTACATATGTTAGCTCCGATGAAAAAGCCCAGGCACTGGAAGCAAAGCTCACTGCTCTGGGGGTAAAGGCCAAAGCCTACAAATCCAATGCAGGCGTGTATGAAGAAACGGAAACGCTGGTGGCGGAGGTGTTGAAAGAATTTGGTAAAATCGACATTTGTGTGAATAACGCCGGTATCTCCAAAGATAACCTGCTGTTGCGTATGAGCCCTGATCAGTGGGACGATGTAATGAACATCAACCTGAAAAGCGTGTATAACATGACCAAACACGTAATACGCCCTATGATGAAAGCTAAAAGCGGCAGTATCATTAATATGAGCTCCGTGATCGGTATCATGGGTAACGCCGGCCAAAGCAGTTATGCTGCTTCCAAAGCGGGTATTATCGGGTTCACCAAATCCATTGCACAGGAGCTGGGTAGCCGCAACATCCGCTGTAATGCAGTAGCGCCGGGTTTTGTAGAAACAGATATGACCAGCTACCTCAAAGAAGGAGAGGGCGCTGCCAATTATATTGCCCAGATTCCGCTGGCCCGTTTCGGCTCACCGGAAGATATTGCCAATGTTTGCCTGTTCCTGGCCTCTGATATGAGCAGCTATGTAACCGGTCAGACTATCAGCACTTGTGGCGGTTTATGTATGTAATTCAATAAGTTAAAGATGATAAAACGCGGGTTCATGACCCGCGTTTTTTTATTGAACCTACTTTACGTATCTTTTCGCCACAGTGAACAATTTTGTGGATGAAGGAACATTTTGGAGGACGTAAGTAAAAATATCAACAGGAAACAACGTCAGCTACCCGCTTTTGAATCATTATTCAAGGAGTATTATGCCGCGCTCTGTACATTTGCCTTTGATTTCGTAAACAGACATGAACTGGCGGAAGAAATTGTGCAGGATACTTTCCTGAAGATATGGGAAAAGTATACGGAGCTTGACATACAGGTATCTGAAAAAGCATACCTGTACCGCGCTGTTCAGAATAATTGCCTTAATTATATCAAACAAAATAAGGTCCACACACAATACGGTAGTGAACAGCTTCAGCAGCTCGAATCCCGTATCTCCCTCTTTAGCATCACCTCCGCCCATTCACCGGTCGCAAAACTGGAACAATCCGAACTTGAACTGATGGCGGAAAAGGCTATCCGCAAATTACCTCCCCAATGCCAGGACGTATTCCGGCTTAGCCGCTTTGAAGAATTGAGCTACCCGGAAATTTCCCACCGCCTGGGCATTTCCATCAACACTGTAAAAACCCAGATGACCCGCGCCCTGCAAAGGTTACGGGATGAATTACTGCCCCTTTTGAAGCAGGACTTAAAATAAATTGATTTTTTTTTCCGGGCTTGTCACCCTGCCGGGTATTAAATGTTGTCTTACTACTTGTTTTCTATATGATGGGGCCTAACTATACACAGGAGCAGGCGGATGACCTGATTGCGCGTTTTTTGTCCGGCAATATTTCCATGGATGAGCAGGCGGCACTGATACGCTGGATCAATGCCACCGCGGAGAACCAGGCTTATTTCCTGGAGCTTAGAGATGCCTGGCAGGCAACAGCACAGGAAGGGAATTATGACGCCAATGCAGCCTGGGATAGTTTGCAGTTAGGAACAACGCTATTGGCCATCCGCAAATGGAGATATTATTTCCGCGTGGCCGCTTCCTATACACTGCCTTTTTTAATTGGTGGCGGCCTGGTATATACCTGGGCTTCCGGCAAAAAAGATAACAGCAGCAATGCGCTGGTAACGGTGACCAGCCCGAAAGGGGCAACCACCAAAATTGAATTGTCTGACGGCACGGAAGTATGGCTGAATGCAGGCAGTAAACTGCAATATGCACAATCGTACAACCTCCGCGGCCGCGAGGTAAAACTGGAAGGGGAGGCTTTCTTTAAAGTGCATACCAATGCACAAAAACCATTTACGGTAAAAGCTTCCGATCTGAGAATACTCGCGCTGGGCACATCTTTCAACGTAAAGGCATACCCGGAAGATAAAACAGTGGTAACCACGCTGGTAGACGGAGAAGTGAAGATAGACGGCAGCAAAACCAGCACACCTTTCGGATTGATGATGAAACCACATCAACATGTTGTGTATAAAAAACCGTTATCAACAAACGGCAGTGAACAACTGAAAACGCCTGTATCTGGCGGAGACAGCTCCACAGCTGCCCCGATAGAAAGCAGGGAAGTGAACAATACAGAAATATATACTGCCTGGAAAGACGGCAACTGGATAGTGGCCGCCCAAACAATGGATGAACTGGCGGTAACCATGGAACGCCGGTTTAACGTAAAGGTGGTATTTAAAGAACAGGAACTGAAAGAATACCGTTTCAGCGGCACTTTCCGCCAGGAAACACTGGAGCAGGTACTGAACATCTTAAAACTCACAGCGCCACTGAAATACCATATAGACAAAGGTGTAGTGACCCTGGCGCTGGATGAAGAACTGAAGGAAAAATATAACAACGCATTTAAGAGCCGGTAATAACCCGGGCGTAGAAGAACCATCATTCAATCACCTGTAAAAACCAATTTACATGCCCGGTATGTAGGACTAAAAAAATTGGGGTAATGCGACTTACCCCAATCAACGAAAATCACTCATTGGTGGGTTGCCTTTGCGACGGGCAGCCACCGTAATTATTCGTTTAACTAAAATCTATACAAGTTTATGAAATCCACTGCAAACCCGGCGGCATTTTTTTGCCCCGGGCGAAAATTATTGCTCATGATGAAATTGACGGGTCTGCTGATTTTCGGAGGTTTTTTACAGGTATCCGCTAATGCTTACGCGCAGGATAAAATAAAAGAACTGCATGCTGAAAACAAGAGCGTGAAAGATGTATTTAAACTCATCGAAAACAGCAGCAATTATCGCTTCTTCTATAACGAGAACTTTACTGATCTGAATAAGGCGGTGACCATTGATGTGAAAGATAAAAAGATCAATGAAGTACTGAAGGAGCTATTCAGCAACTCCAATGTTACTTACCGTGTATTGGAAAACAACCTGGTGGTAATTACTCCTGCCGGCGCTGCACAGGTAAAAGTGACCGGGTATGTAACGGATGCCGCTACCAAAGATCCGTTGCCGGGTGTAACGGTAACAGTAGAAGGCTCCAGCACTGGCGCTGTAACCGATGCTACGGGTAAGTTCACTATCCAGGCGCCTTCAGAAAACAGTGTGCTGGTATTTTCCTATATCGGTTACCTGCAACAGAAAGTAACATTGGGCGGCCGTTCCGAACTCAATGTTAAACTGGAAGCGGATACGAAGAAACTGGAAGAAGTAGTGGTAATGGGGTACACCACCACAACTACCAAAAATCTTACAGGAGCAGCGCAGGCTGTAAGTGGCGCTAAACTGAAAGAAGTAACTGCCAGCAGCATGGATAAAATGTTACAAGGTAAAGTGAGCGGTGTATTTGTAGGTAATACCTCCGGAGATCCGGCTTCAGCGCCGGTGATCCGTATCCGTGGTAACGGAACCCTTACTGCAGGCAATTCCCCGTTGGTAGTGGTAGATGGTATCATTGGCGGCTTACCCAACCCCAGCGATATTGAAAGCGTTACCATCCTGAAAGATGCCGCTGCCACCACATTGTATGGCGCCCGTGCCGCTAACGGTGTAATGGTGATCACCACCAAAAGAGGTAAAGCCGGCAAAACACAGGTGAACTTCCGCACTAACGTGGGAACTGCCCAGCTCAATAGCGGGCATTTTCACCTCATGAACGGAACGGAGCTGTACGATCTGCAGAAAGCTGCGGGAGCTACGCTGGATCCATCTCAACGTAATATTAATACCAACTGGCAGAAACTTGCTTTCCAGAATGCCACTAACCAGAACTACGAATTATCTACCAGCGGTGGCAATGAAAAAACAAAATTCTACCTTGGAGGAAACTATTATAAAGAAGACGGTATCCTGAAAGGCACAGGGGTAGAGCGTTTCAGCGCCCGCCTCAACCTGGATCATAATATTTCCGATAAATTCCGCATCAGCGCCAACTTCGCCGGAACACAAACTTCCGATCACGATAATTCCAATGGATCCCTGTACCAGTACTACACCAATCTGCCGTGGGATAAGGCTTACGACGACCAGGGCAAACCGGTAAACCCACTTACAGCCGCTACCTGGTACGGCAGGGATATGACCAATTTCCTGTACGACCAACAGTATAACTACATTAAAAATAAAAGGCAGTCGCTGGAAGCATTGGTAAAACTGGAGTATGATATCACCAAGTGGTTATCATTCAGCTCTACCAACCGTGCACAATATTACCACTACAACCAGGAAAGTAACGGCGATGTACGTACGTCTTCCGGTACCGATGATCGCGGCAACCTTTATAATTATTACCAGGATTCAGCCAGTTATATCAGCTCCAACCTGTTGAAAGCCAGGTACACCATTAACAAGGTGCATAACATCGACGGACTGGTGGGCGCGGAATTTCAGCAGGCCAATCTGAACGATATTAATGCAAAGGGAAAAGGTGTATTGCAGGGGGTAGAAGTATTGGATGGTACGTCTTCCCCGATGTCTATCGGCGGAACAAAAATATCACGCGCATTTAATTCCTATTTTGTACAGGCGAACTATAACTACAATTATAAATACTACTTCACTTCTTCCTTCAGAAGGGATGGCTCTTCCAAGTTTGGCGCCAACCAGCAGTATGGTAACTTCTATGCCTTTGGCGCATCATGGGCGGCATCTGAAGAAAATTTTATCAAACAGATAAAAGCAATCACCAACCTGAAAATAAGGGCCAGCTACGGTACCACCGGTAACGCTGAAATAGGCGACTATGCCGCTATTGGGGCATATGCTATCAATACACAGTACAACGGTTTTCCCGGCGCTTACCAGAGTATTTATAATGTACCGGATCTTTCCTGGGAAAAAGCCTATAATACCAACTTTGGTATTGACCTGGGATTGTTTAACCGGATTAACCTGACGATAGAATTATATCAGAAAGATAACAAAGACCTCCTGTTTAATGTGCCGCTGCCTGCAACTGCCGGCTACAGCTATATTTCACAGAATGTAGGATCCGTGCGTAACAAAGGGCTTGAAATCAACCTGAGCACAGATAATCTGGTAGGAGCATTCAAATGGAGCACTGATTTTAATATCGGCTTCAATAAAAACAGGGTTACAGAACTGTATACCGGGAAGGACCAGATCGTAGATCCGATCAGCGGTTACTTCATCCTGCAGCAGGGCCAGGACATGCGTAGTTTTTATATGCGCAAATGGGCCGGCGTGGATCCCGCAAATGGCGACCCGCTGTGGGAAAAGCTGACTACAGATGCCAATGGTAATGTAACCGGAAAAACCACTACCAACAACTATAATGATGCATCCCTGCAGATAGTGGGTTCTGCCACACCTAAGTTCTTCGGAGGTATGCGCAATACCTTCTCGTATAAAAATTTCCAGCTGAGCGCCTTCCTGTCTTTTGTTTCGGGTAATGATGTGTATAACAGCACCCGTGAGTTGATGGACAATGACGGGGCATATTATACCTATAATATGATGCAGCTGGATAAGGACTGGAGTCGTTGGGAAAAACCGGGCGACATAGCCACCCATCCGAAGTTTACGATCAAAGGAAATAAAAATTCACATAAACCATCTTCCCGGTTCCTGGAAGACGGTAGCTACCTGCGTTTGAGAAACGTGAACCTGAGCTATGCGCTGCCAAAAGCCTGGCTGGACCGCGCACATATTGGAAGCGCCAGGATTTCTGTGGGCGGTGACAACCTGTGGACGTTAACCAAATTCTCCGGTCTGGATCCGGAAGTAGATGATCGTGGTATCAACTACATCAAGTATCCGTCCAGCACCAAATGGTTTGCAGGCCTTGAAATTAATTTTTAACAGGAGCTAAAAAAGATGATCATGAAACACATGTCAAAATATTTTGCAGGACTGTTGTTGTTATCAGTGGCAACTTCCTGCTCACTGAAGAAAGACCCGTACAGCGCTGTTCCGGATGATAATATCCTGAAAGATGAAACCAAATGGCCGGCGGCTACTATAGGTAATTATGCGTTATTAAAAGAAGAAAATTTTACGCGCAACTATTTCCAGATGGGAGAGTTCCCAAGTGACGATGTGGCGCTGAGCGGTGCTACTACCGACGCGCTTTTCTATTCTTATACTTACGGTCATCTTACCAACCAGGCCAATGCGCTGCAGATCTGGCGGGCAGGCTATAAGGCTATCAATGGTTGTAACAAACTGCTGGAGGTGATGCCTGAAGGGAAATCAGATGCGGTGAATAAGATGATCGGGGAAAACCTGTTCATCCGCGCCTTTGTACATTTCAGCCTGGTAAGGTCTTTCGGCCGGCCTTATACACAAAGTCCTGAAACAAACCTGGGCGTACCGGTGGTTACTAAATTTGATATAACTGCCATGCCTAAACGTAGTACAGTAAAAGATGTATACGCGCAGGTAATAACAGACCTGAAGAAAGGAAAAGACCTGATGGATAACTCCAATACCAACAGCTATGCCACCAAATATGGCGCTATGGCTTTGCTGGCAAGAGTATATCTTTATATGGGCAAAAATGATTCAGCCCGTATTTATGCCGATTCTGTGATCACTTCAGGTCAGTACACCCTGGTGAATACTTCTGATCTTCCCGGTTATTATACCAAGACCAACGAAAATAACAAAGAAACAATTTTTGCCATTCATCACACCCTGCAGGACGACCGCACCTGGGCTTCCATTGGCTCCATGTATTATATGTCGCCGGGCGGTATGGGCTATGGTGAAATGTATGCATCACAGTCGTACCTCGATCTGCTGCACAAATACCCGGGGGATGCCCGTAATTCCTTTGTGCAGGCCGTTTACCTGAAAGGCGCCAACGGTAAGGATTCCGTAAACGCCGGCGGACAGAAAGTAATGGCTTCCCGCAACGGCGTACCAAAATGGTATGTGCTGAAATATTCCAACCAGGATAACGTGCCTACGCTTAGTTCACCGGTAGTGCTGCGCCTGGCTGAAATGTACCTGATCCGTGCAGAGGCCAATGCGAAGCTGAGCAACAATGCTGCCGCCATTGATGATGTGAACACCATCCGTAAAAGGGCGGGCCTGAGCGGCGCAGCACTGTTCTCCGTGTCAGACCTGCATGGCTATGCTTCCGTATTGGATGTAGTGCTGGATGAACGCCGGCTGGAACTGGCCTTTGAAACACACCGCGTATTTGACCTGTTCCGCAACAACCGGAATGTATACCGCAACTACCCGGGTGTACAAACCAACCCGCAAACCGTATCTTATACAGATGCAAGGGTGGTACACTTTATTCCTGAACAGGAAATATTGCTTGATCCCAACCTGGTGCAAAACCCGATTCAATAGAATTATCCTGTAAAGGCCCCGTTCCGCGGGGCTTTTGCATTTATAAAAT
>NZ_DATMTE010001010.1:0-4491 GCF_035564935.1 Chitinophaga sp.
GGTTTTGAGCGGGTTTAACGAAGGGTCTTATAAATTATATATCTTCCTAAGAAAAAATAGATTTTGTTTATACCTATAAATTTAATTTGGAAGTAGTCTACAAAGTCTACTATATTTGTGGAGTAATAGAAAGGTACAATGCAACAAAATGATAGAAATACAGTGATTTACCCGGTTATGGCCTCCCACCAGCCCTCCGCCTGCACTCCCTGCAATTGCCGTTGCTGCAATTAACAGATTCATCATTAGTGCTCTTCAGATATTTATTACAACAAAAACTAAAAGTCAGTCATGACTATATCGGAACATATTCATACCCTGCATCAGCACCTGGCAAGCCTGGGACTGCAACCCGTGCCGCAAACGGCCGATGGAAACCAGTCTGAAGTGTTTAAGGTATGTTTCCTGAATAAGTATGAAATGCAGCGGTGGAAAGAGCTGCAACAGCAAAAGGAATCAGAAACCAATCATAAAATATTTCCGGACCATCCTGCAAAGGATGCTGTCTGACAAACTTTTCATAACGTGGAATTACAGGTTAAACGAAGACGGGTGCTGTTGAGCACCCGTATTTTTTTATATACCGGAGAGATACCTGTTATTTGTTCTGTACATAGCTTTCCAGTGGTAACCGGTTACTGATAGACCTTGCCAGCGTCATTTCATCCGCATATTCCAGCTCTCCTCCAAATGCAATACCACGGGCAATAGTGGTGATTTTTACAGGAAATTCCTTTAATTTTTTAGAGAGATAGTAAATGGTAGTGTCGCCTTCAATAGTGGGACTTACAGCCATGATCACTTCTTCTACACCCTGGTACTGAACTCTTTCTACCAGCGACTGGATATTAAGCTGGTCTGGCCCGATACCATCAATAGGGGAAATAATACCACCCAAAACATGGTATAAACCATTGAACTGCTGGGTGTTTTCTATGGCCATCACATCGCGGATGCTCTCTACTACGCATACTACCTGCTTTTGCCGGGAATGGCTGCTGCAAATACTGCAAACTTCCGCATCGGACACATTGTGACAAACCTTGCAGAACTGTATCTGCTGCCGCATCCGTGCTATCACATCACCAAACTGCTGTACCTGTGCTGTTTCCTGCTTCAGCAGGTGCAGTACCAGCCGCAAAGCTGTTTTTTTACCGATACCCGGCAGTTTGGCAAATTCATTTACCGCGTTTTCTATCAGCGCAGAGGAAAATATCATAATGCAAAGTTAGGAATATTGGAGCGGAGAGGGATCGCATTGCCCTCTCCGCTGTATGATTTAAATGCTTATCTTTTTGGGCACTGTCCAGTACGCCTTCAGGTTCACTTTTTCAATATTGATCACCCGCTCGGGCTGTTTTTTGGGAGAGGTATAATAGTTACCACGGTCCCATTTGCCATTACCGTTAGTATCCAGCAGCAGGCGGATGTCGTATTCACCCGGCGTTATAAACCGCTGGCTCCACTTTCCATTTACAATAGTGCCCGAATATTTGATGGTTTTGTCCTGTACCAGCTGCACCACGTAATGCATGGCCGTATCATTGATGGCGTTCCTGGTACTGTCGCCGATATTGAGCTCCGTAACGGTGAAAATGGCGTAATCCGCTACCTTTTTGGTTCTGAAGTTAATGGTATCCGCCCGGGCCAGTTGCTGTCCGGCGGTATCCGTAGGCGCATCTTTAGGAATAATAAACCGGTAAGGCGTACCTTCTTTCCAGTCATAGCCAATGGACAAACGGGTGCGGGTAGAATCCATGGTACTGGTAAAGGTAACTGGGTTGTAGGCGCTGTCTTCACCAAGGATGGTCCTGGCACTGTCGAGGTTTCTCAACGGCAGGGCAAATGTAATTCTTAATGGCGCAGGCAATTCCTGCATGCCTCCTTCAAGAGTGGCCGTAGCTGTTAATTTAGGTAGCTTCTTCTTTTTCTTTTCCTCTTCTTCCTGGTCAATCAGGGAAGAGTCAACAGGTTCCGGCGGTGGTTTAATGGTACTATCCGTTTCCATAAACAACAGGAGGTTCACATCTGAAAGGTTGCTTTCTGTTAATACAATTGGTGCATCTACAAAAGCGATCATCTCCGAAGGCTGGTTATACTGCAAGTCGCGGTCTTCTTCTTTCAGGGCAAAGATCTTATAGGAGCCGGGTGCTATGTTTTTGAAGCGGAAAGAGCCATCCCCTTTGGTTTTCGCATAGTATACCGGTTTTTCCTTTGATACAATGGAATCCGTAAGATCGCGGTACAGCATAACGGCCACATTGCTGTCTACACGGCCATTTTCCGCATCTATAAGATGGCCGGCCACCTGCAGGCTGTCGAGATAATCACCGGTAGACACCACATACTGAAAGTCTGCCGCAATATTGCGTTCGTTAATATCCCGGATGGCATCGGCAAAATTGAAGGTGTAGGTGGTGTTGGGCTTCAGGGTGTCCTTTATTTCAAGGGTCACCGTGTGCAGCTTGGCAGTCACAATAGGCGTGCGTTTCAGCGTTGGCGACACAATCAGCTTATCATTTACATTATCCAGTTCCACGTATTCGTCGAAGATAAACGTCACTTTTTTGCTGTTGAAGTGAAGGGTGGAATCCCTGGGAGTAGCCTGCAGCAACACAGGAGGCAAACTATCCCTTGGCCCGCCGCTGGGGGGCACAATGTTGGCACACCGTGTAAATGAAATGGAAATGAGGATGAACATCAGCCAGAAAACCCAGCCCCTGATATATTGATTCATGTACCTGATCGGATTAATCAGGCACAAACTTACGAACTCATTTCAAAGAATCACGAATTTGGCAGCTGCTTATAGCCAGAACCATATTTTTTCGTTAATCTTATGTATGGCCAGTATTTATTTAATACAACATACACAGGTGATCCCGGCCCGGCCGGAGGAGGTTTGGAGCTATTTTTCCAACCCCGGTAACCTGGCGCATATTACCCCTCCCTATATGCGGTTCGTTGTTACTTCCCCGCCCTATACCGGGCAGGTATACCCGGGGCAGATCATCACTTATTTTGTATCACCGGTAGCAGGAATCCCGTTGGAATGGATGACAGAGATCACCCATGTAGCTTACCTGGAATATTTTGTAGATGAGCAACGGGTGGGCCCTTACAATATCTGGCACCATGAACATCATTTCGAAACAGTACCCGGCGGCGTAAAAATGACGGACCTGGTTCATTACCGGCTACCTTTCGGCTGGCTGGGAAAACTGGCCCACAGGCTGTTTGTAAAAAAACAACTGGAGGCCCTGTTCAGCTATCGTGCCCGGGCAGTAGAAACAATATTCGGCCGGCCTACTGTTGTGTAGTGATCGTTTTGGTTAAATGCTCCCCTGTATAAAGCTGGAAGGTACTTTTGCCGGTTTTCGGAACAGCGCCCAGCCACAGCGGAACGGTACTGGCACTGCTCCGGTTGGGATTGGCGGTAGCCACAAAATGCATGGTGGCATTGTTGTTCACGTTATCGGAAGTAGCAGATTCCAATTGGATCTGTGTACCGTAAAAGGTAGGCGGCATGGTGGCGGCTACTACTATATGTGTACCGAAGTCCGGACGATCAATGGTATTGTTCATGGTTTTGGCTATACCGAACAGGCTGTCGAATGAAGCCTGGTTATCAATGAGCCAGAAGGTAAGACTGTCGCTTACTGTAATGGTGTTCTTCAGGAAATAGCCGGAAAGTGGATTTACTTCCAGCTGGCTGCTGGGGTTTACAGCTACGTTTAATGTGGTATCGCTGCCGGCGGCGGTGCTGTCATTTTCGGCTTTAGGGCCGTTGCTGGTGCAGGAAGCAGCGATTATACAGAAAAACAGGATCATCAGTTTAACATGCATGGGAATAAAGTTTTGATAAATAACATTAATCGCGGAGAATAGTTTTACGGGAGATAGGGAGGAGAAGGGTGATATTACCCACGGAATGTTTCCCGGTGCCACTCATCCATTCGGTGCGGGTTTTCTGGGTATAGCTGATGGTGGTGCGGTTAACAACAATCCCGATGCCATAGTCGATGCCAATGGTAAAGTGCCGCATATGTGTTTGCTGGTAATCGGATACTTCTTCAAAATTGGTATCGCTCGATTTGAAAATGCCGCCCTGCAGTAGCGCATTGTATCCTATAAAGCCGAACTGGGGCCTGGCAATAGCATAGAGCTGGAATCTTCTTTTGGTGGCTACAGATAAATCGCGGTGGCCGAAGTAGGGGTTGAACAGTCCTGCCCGGACATAGGACCAGGCGCTTACGGCGGTGGTCATAGTGCCCAGCCTGGCATTGGCGCCACCAATGATTTCCAGGTAATTAACCGGGTTCCAGAGCATTTTCTCATAGGTAAAATTGTAATTGATCAGCGGCGCATTGGGCACCTGGTACTCCCAGCCCCTGGGCGGCTGGTAGCCGATGAGATGATGGAAGAAGGTTTGTGTTTCTTTGGCGAGCGCCCATGGGCCCAGTACGCCGAATACAAATTCTGAGTGGAAGC
>NZ_DATMTE010001011.1:0-2472 GCF_035564935.1 Chitinophaga sp.
AGACGAAATGGAAGAAGAGTAATTCATTTAAAACAATATTCATGGAAGATATTATCAGGAATTTTTCCGCCATCAGGATCACCGACACTGCTATAGTAGGGGGAAAGAATGCTTCGCTGGGGGAAATGACCGTTACCCTTGCAGGAAAAGGCATTAAAGTACCGGATGGATTTGCCACCACGGCAGCCGCTTTCTGGTCCCATCTTGATGCCAATGCAATAAGGCTGCCTTTGCAGCAAATCATGAGCCGGCTGGACAGGAAAACCTTTTCAAATTTGGCGGAAACAGGGGCCGCCTGCCGCAAACTGATTTTGGAAGCGGTTATACCTGCTGAGATAGAAGAAGGGATCCTGAAAGCCTACCGCCTGCTTGGCAAGGGAATGCCTGTGGCGGTGGCTGTGCGGAGCAGCGCAACAGCGGAAGATATGCCGGAAGCCAGCTTTGCGGGGCAGCACGAATCGTACCTGAACATCAGGGGAGAAAAGGCCCTGATGGAAGCGGTTCGTCGCTGCTTTGCGTCCCTATATACCGACCGCGCTATTAAGTACCGGGAAGATAATGACTTTGAACACGGTAAGGTAGCCCTTTCAGTGGGGATACAGCTGATGGTGCGTACAAATGGATCCTGTTCGGGAGTCGGATTTACCCTGGAGCCGGAATCCGGCTTCCGCGACATAGTACTGATCTCGGGGATCTGGGGACTGGGAGAGAACATTGTACAGGGAACCGTGATGCCGGATGAATATTATGTTTTTAAACCAACCCTGCTGGAAGGGAAGCAGGCTATCATACAAAGAAAACTGGGAAGTAAGGCCAAAACCCTTTGTTTCTCCGAGGATGCTAACGCAGCCAATAGTACGGTAAATGTTGATACCACCCTGGAAGACCAGCAGCGTTTTGTGTTATCGGATCCCGAAGTATTGCAGCTGGCCCGGTGGGCAATACAGATTGAACAGCATTATAACTGCCCGATGGATATTGAGTGGGCGAGAGATGCTGTAACGGGGGAGTTATTCATACTGCAGGCGCGTCCTGAAACAATCCATACGGCCGGCAAGCCCCGGCAGCTGGAGATCTATAAGCTGCCGGAGAAAGGAACTGTTCTTGTAACAGGAGCCGCCGTTGGTGAAAAAACGGCCACTGGTACAGCCCGCGTGCTTCAATCGCCTTCAGAGGCCGGGAAATTACAGCCCGGAGATATAGTGGTCACTGAGAACATCAGCCCCGACTGGGACCCGGTTTTGAAAAAGGTAGCAGGCATTGTAACCAATTCAGGTGGAAGAACCAGTCATGCCGCAATAGTAGCCAGGGAGCTGGGTGTACCGGCCATTGTAGGCGCAGTTAATGCTACCGTGAAGATCAGGGATGGCGCCGCCATTACCGTGTCGTGCAGTGAAGGAAAGCAGGGGCATGTATATGAAGGAACGCTACCGTTTGAAATAACCGAAATAGCCCCGGGAAGTGTTGCCCTACCGGATAGTACAGAGGCCTGTTTGATCATCAGCGATCCGGATAACGCATTCCGGCTGTCGTTTTATCCTAATGATGGCGTAGGCTTACTGAGAATGGAATTTATCATTACACATGCCATAGGTATTCACCCGATGGCGCTCGTGAAATATGATGAATTAAAAGATAAGGCTGCCTGGTCGGCCATCGCGGCAAAGACTTTACTCTACCCGGACAAGAAGCATTTTTTTGTTGACAAGCTTTCGCAGGGAATTGCCACTATTGCAGCTGCTTTTTATCCCAAAGATGTAATAGTGCGGATGAGCGACTTTAAAACCAATGAATATGCCCGGCTGCTCGGAGGAAAAGAATTTGAGCCATCAGAAGAAAATCCTATGCTTGGATTCCGTGGCGCTTCCAGGTATTATCACCCCTTGTACAAGGATGGCTTTGGGCTGGAGTGCGAGGCGATTAAAGTGGTCAGGGAAGAAATGGGTCTGACTAACGTAAAGGTAATGATACCTTTCTGCCGTACAGTGGAAGAAGGCCGGAAAGTACTGGATGTGATGGCATCTTTTGGCCTGGTGCAGGGAGAAAATGGGCTGGAGGTTTATGTAATGGCGGAAATACCATCCAATGTACTGCAGGCAGCAGCATTTGCCGGTATATTTGACGGATTTTCCATTGGCTCCAATGATTTAACGCAGCTTACATTGGGAATAGACAGGGATTCTGCGCTGGTAGCAGGTCTTTTCAGCGAGGAGGATGCAGCGGCCAGGACGATGATCAGCATGATGATAGCCGCCGCAAAGAAAGCAGGGGTCCGTATAGGGCTTTGTGGTCAGGCGCCCAGTGATTTACCTGATTCGCGGCATTTCTTGTAGCCCAGGGAATTAACAGTATTTCTTTCAACCCTGATGCTTTACTAAACGGTATTGCCAACATCCGCAAAGCGGAAGAGGAGTATGGCATAAATAACAAAAGCGCGTTACCGGTATTGATATAGCCCTGTTTACCGACCGG
>NZ_DATMTE010001012.1:0-11506 GCF_035564935.1 Chitinophaga sp.
GATTTTGCCAGAGCGACCATTGCGTTTCGGCAAATGGTGCGTAGTTCAGCATATTCATTTCTGGTACCCATACCCTTCCGTCTACCAGTGGCTGCGAGGTGATGTTGCTCAACAGGTCAGCACCATAGGAAAGCGTACCGTTAAAGGCCGGCTTGTTTGACAATGGTGAGTTGAACATCAGCCGTAATCCTTTCTTTTTATCGATAGTATGGGATTGTCCGTCGCCTCCTTCAAAGCGGCCAAATGATACATAAAAGATATCATCCCTTGATTCATAGTAGGCATCTGCGGAGAGGGAGGTGCCGCCAATGAGGCTATCGGCCTGATATTCCAGGTGCAGGGTTTGATTACCCCTCGGACCTGTAGGAACGCCGGTGGGCTTGCCCAGTACGCCTGACGCGGGAATGCCTTTGGCAATATCCCCGTTCACCAGGGTGTAATTGGAATTTTGCTGGCTGCGGTAGTAATTGTACATCAGCTGTATACGCTGACGGCCGTTCACCTGGTAGCCTACTTTGGCAAACGCATTGTAGCTGTCTGTTTCACCCAGGCTGTAGTTGGGGCCTACCAGGTTACCTTTCGCGTCTTTAAACTCGCCGGTTTGTTCGGCTACACCGCTTACAATATAGTCGAACTTTTTATATTTCCCCTGTAATACCTGGTTCAAACGGCCACCCACGCTGTTTTTGATGCTGGTGAGCGAACCGGTGGCATTGATCATGGTTTTACCGGAGAGTATTTTATCTTCTTTGGGTGTAACAGTGATGTAGTTGATCAAGCCGCCGGTGGCGCCGTTGCCATAGATAGCGGTAGCGCCTTTCAGCACTTCCACTCTTTCCAGCACGGAGGGGTCGATGGAGCGCATGTCTACCTCCCCGTTGCGGAGTGGGGTAGACTGGGGCACGCCGTCGATCATGATCAGTACAGAGCGTCCGCGGAGGGATTGGCCCACGTTGCTGTTGGTTTGAGTGCCGGGCGCCAGGCCGGGTACTTCCCGTGCGAGGATGTCTGTTACATCGGTGTTCACGGTCATGTCGTTTTCCAGTGTTTTCCGGGTGATAACGGTTACCGAAGAAGGAACGTTATCCAGTGTTACCGGTTTGCGGTTGGCAGATACAACGATTTCTCCCAATGCTCTTGGCGTTCCGAGTGTATCTTTTTTATTGTTTTTTTCCTGTGCCAGCAGTGGTGCGGTGATTCCGCAGCTGGCAAGGAGCAGGAGGTGTAATTTCTTTTGTAGCATATAGTGTGGCGGTGTGATGCCGTTTAAATTTGGTCGTTTTTATTTCCGGGGAGCGAAGTTAGGTAAAAGGCGGTGGGGGGATTTACGCAATCGGGAAAATTTTGGGGGATGCTTTTATAGGGGGGAAATTTTAAGACAATAAGGTTGGCTTAATGTGAAGAAGTAATTTTTCATGAAGGCTTGTAAAACAAAAGGCTGTCTCACTTAGTATGAGACAGCCTTTTGTCAATTTTTTGCTTTCTTAGAAGCTGTATCTCAGACCAAGTTGTCCTCTCCAGCGTGCAGTAAAGTTGTTGATATAATATGGTGTTGATTCGCCTATTCCATTGATCAGCCTTCTCTGGTCGAACTGGAAGGTAGAAACGCCTGTGGTAGCGTTGTAGCTGGAATAAGTGATTGGAGTGGAAACGTTATTGGAAATGAAGTACGTTTTGCCCCAGTCTTTATTCAGCAGGTTGCCTACATTGAGGATATCAAAAGTGATTTCCACTTTGTGCGATTTAATGATTGGCAGTACCTGTGCAATTTTGAAGTCGAAAATGTTTTCGAAAGGAGTGCGGGAAGCATTTTTCTTGGCATTTTCACCACGGTGTTTGCTCAGATATTTGTCGTTGCTGATCAGGTTTTCGAGATCGGCTCTCTGTTCTGCTTCAGAGCGGGTATAAGTAGATGAAGACGAAGCGGTGATTGGTTTAAATGACATGTTGCTTAATTCCGTTTTTGTTGGAATGTAGATCAGGTCATTGTTACCGCTGGAGCCAAGGTCATCGCCTGTTGGATCAACAGAGTTGAAGTATACCCAGGAATAAGGCATACCGGACTGCCCGTTGTAGAACAGGGTAACGGTAGTGCTGAATTTCTTTTCCTTGCCATATCTGAATGCTTTGGAAACTACGGCCAATACGCGGCTACCCATGCTGTAGTTGGCGCGGCCCAGATCCAGGTTATTCAGACCGTTGATGTTAGGACCATAACGCCAGTTGGAACCGGCGGTGGAAGAGGTACCATCGTTAACGGAATAGGCATCACCATAAGAGTAACCTACTTTGAAGAACAAACCATTGCTGGTTGTTTTGCTCAGTTCACCGGTTACGTTATAAGTATACCCTTCGCTGGTATTCTGCATAAGCAACACCTGGGTTCCGAAGGAATTGGTGGTTCTTTTATAAGTAGGTCTTTTCACGTTACCGCCCAGGGAAATACTGTCGTTTGTTGGCGTTACGTTCAGGTTTTTCCAGATGGCGTTATTGATCGTTTTGGTAAAGTTACCTTCGATTGTAGCCTTCATGCCCCATGGTAGTTGTCTTTCAACAGCAAGGTTGGTTTTGAACATCTGGGGGAACTTGAAGTTCCTGTCGGTGAGATTAATATTAGAAACGGCTGTTTGTACGGTAGCACCCGCAGCAGTAGCGCCAGCTGCTGAATACTGACCATAGAACGGATCATTCGGATCATATCTGAAAACTAACCCGGCCGGTATATCAGCACCGCGGAGGGATAGGTTGGTATAGGTGTTACCGGTATTACCATACTGGTTGGAGATCCATACAAATGGTACACGGCCGGTAAAGATCCCTACGCCACCACGGATAATCGTTTTCGCGTCGTTTGTAACATCCCAGCTAAAGCCAACACGTGGCGCCACCAGGAGCCTGGTTTTGGGCAGTGTGGTAGTGGAATATCCTGCAAAGGCCGGATCTTTTGAAAAATTGGTGTTATCAGGAGGAGTAGTCGGGAAAACCGGAACATCTATTCTTACGCCATAGGTGAGGGTAAAGTTCCTCCGGATGTTCCATTCATCCTGTGCGTAAACGCCAATCTGTGCTGCTTTGAAGCCAACTCCTTCGCGGCTGGTTGAATCAGCGGTAGTATAGTTGATCTGGTAGTTGGTTGGTTTTTCTCCATTAATGAAACTGCTAATGGAGTTATATGTATAACCGCCAAATGCGTACTGGATGAAAGTATTTTTAATTTTGTAGAATTCTGCATTTGCACCAACAGTAATCGTGTGTTTACCATGATACATAGTCAGGTTATCTGTAATGGTCCAGATGTTCTGATCCAGTGCATTGGCGGTGGAAGAAGGTTCTGTACCGGCATAAATAGTTCCGCCCGCATCGTTGATGGTAATGCTTGGGAAAGGTTGCCCCAGGTATTTCCTTCTGTCTTTCACCGCATTATAACCAATTCTGAATTCATTACTCAGTTTATTGGAGAAGTTGGAGTTCAGTTCGAGTACGCTGGAATTACTTTTAGAAGGGAAAACATAGTTAGCATTGTTGAACGTTGCTGTAGACGGCGCTCTGCTGGCCACCATGTCGCTTGCATCCAGGTAGTTATGGCGTAGGGTGAGTTTGTGTACGCTATTGATGTTCCAGTCAATGCGTCCGAACAATGTAGTAGCCGGTTTATCGCGTTCCTGGTCGGTGAAGCTACCGAGATTAACGCCGGGATATTTTGAAGTTATGTAGTCATTAACGCTTTGCAGCTGCTCCAAAGTTACTTTGTTGGCGCCATTAGCAGGGTTGTAATCGATCGGATTGTTCCTTGTTGATCTTTCAGCGTTTACGAAGAAGAATAATTTATTTTTGATGATCGGGCCACCTAAGCTGGCGCCGAATATCTTATTACTGAAATCGCCGTATTTGGAGTGGGTGGTGTCCGGTGCTTTGCCAACCAGGCCCTGGGTCTGGTAATAAGCATAAGCAGCGCCGTGGAAATCGTTAGTACCACTTTTAGTAATAGCATTGATACCACCGCCGGTAAAGCCGCTTTGTTTCACATCATAGGGATTCAGAACGATCTGCAACTGATCAATGGTTTCCATTGAAATCGGGTTGGCTCCTGCCTGGCCGCCATTGGTACCGGAGGCGGATAACCCGAATACGTCGTTGGTTACTGCGCCGTCCACCGCAAACTGGTTGTACTTGTTACTTTGGCCGCCAAAGGAAATACCCATTGGAGAGCCATCTTTACCATTGGTCGATACTGATGCCTGTGGGCTCAGTCTGGCAAAGTCCTGTACGCTTCTGTTGACGGTAGGAATATTATCCATCTGCGAACGGGAGATGTTAACCGCAGTACCGCCATTGCCTTTTGCGATGCCTTTGCTGGCGGTAATGTTTACTTCCTTCAGGCTGGTAGTGCCTTCAGAGAGTTGTACATTTAATTTCAACGGTTCCCCGAGTTTGAGGAAAATGTCGTTGTAGGTTTCAGTTCCATAGCTGATAAAGGAAACTTCCACCTTGTACGGTCCGCCAACGCGTACGTTAGGGATCGTAAATTCACCACTACCACGGGTAGTGGTCCCATAAATTGTTCCAGTAGGTGTGTGGGTGGCTTTTACAGTGGCCCCGATCAGGCCCTGGCCTTTGGAATCAGTTACAACACCGGTAATGCTGCTGGTAGTTACCTGCGCAAAGGTTACAAACACGGTGAGCAACAATGAGAATGTAAAGAGTAATTTTTTAAACCCCATAAAGCAAAGAAATTGTTGATTCAGACGCAAAGTTGAACAATTTTCCTGTGAAAATTTTAACGCGGAATTAACAAATTGTTAAGTACACTGTGAATATCTCAAGTGGCCTGTCAAAATTTAAATGGCATCTAGCTATATCAATATTAACAAAACGATTTTTCAAGAATTTCCTCAATAATTACGATTTCTCAAATATGAGATATTAGTAATGAGAAAAATCTATACCCACAGTGAACTTTATCGGGTTTCAGGTGTATAAATCGACATTAAATGCAGATCTATTGTTATATGTTAAAATTCTTCTGTATAATTAACATTCTTACAAGAGGTTTCCTGTAGTATAGCACTTACTTCTGCCAGCAACTTTTCACATGTATATGTTGTAACTTTGCGCAATTCAACATTACTGACCCGGAGGGAATATTATATGTTAGATACGATAGAAGCAGCAATAGAAGATATAAAAAACGGTAAACTGGTGATCGTGGTAGATGACGAGGACCGTGAAAATGAAGGTGATTTTATCACGGCAGCACGCAATGTAACACCTGAAATCATCAACTTTATGAGTACCCACGGCCGTGGGCTCATCTGCGCACCGCTGGTAGAAGAGCGCTGCGAAGAACTGGGGCTGGACCTCATGGTACGCGATAACACCGCCCTGCACCAAACCCCTTTCACCGTTTCGGTAGACCTGCTCGGACATGGCTGTACCACCGGCATCTCTGCACACGACAGGGCCAAAACCGTTCAGGCGCTCATTGATCCCAATACCAAACCGGAACATTTGGGTAAACCCGGTCATATATTTCCGCTGAAAGCAAAAACCGGCGGCGTTTTACGCCGTTCCGGGCATACGGAAGCCACTATAGACCTGGCCCGCCTCGCAGGATTTGAACCAGCCGGCGTACTCGTGGAAATCATGAACGAAGACGGCTCCATGGCACGCCTGCCGGAACTCCGCGAAATCGCCACCAAATTCGACCTCAAACTCATCTCCATAAAAGACCTGATCGCTTACCTCCTCAGTACAGAAACACTGATAGAAGAAGGCGTGAAAGTACAAATGCCTACTAAATACGGCAACTTTGAACTGATCGCTTTTAAACAGATCAACTCCGGCGAAATCCACATGGCGTTGAAAAAAGGCGACTGGAAAAAAGATGAACCGGTGCTGGTAAGAGTGCATTCGTCCTGCGTAACAGGGGATATCCTTCACTCACTGCGCTGCGACTGTGGAGAACAACTGCATGCGGCCATGCAAATGGTGGAAAAAGAAGGCAAAGGCCTTATATTATATATGAACCAGGAAGGAAGAGGTATTGGCCTGATGAACAAACTGAAAGCCTACAAGCTGCAGGAAGAAGGCATGGACACCGTGGAAGCCAACCTGGAACTGGGCTTTAAAATGGATGAACGCGATTATGGGGTAGGTGCACAGATCCTGCGTCACCTCGGTATCTGCAAACTCCGCCTTATCACCAACAACCCGCGCAAACGCGCCGGGCTAAGCGGCTACGGCCTGGAAGTGGTGGAAAATGTACCCATCGAAATCCATCCCAACCCGCATAATGAGAACTATCTCAGAACCAAACGCGACAAATTAGGACACGACATTCTTAAAGGATAAACCGGCGACCGCTACTGGGAACGCGTAAGCAAGGAATGATGGCATTCCTGTAAAAGTAAACCACACCAGGGAGTAACAACAGCAGTTGTTGCTCCTTTGTTGTTTCAGGGACTACTCAATGTTAGCGGAGTCTGTTTTGGCCCGTAAAGAATCCTGCTGCTCCTGTTTCAGCATAGCGGCCCGGCGAAGGGAATCCAATAGCGGCGTGCGCCTGCGCCGCCTGTCGTTGAACAATTCGTTGAAGCGGTTGTACTCCCTGATATAGGAAATACCCACGCCGGATTTCGTACGGTTGTTGAGGTTATACACGTCATAATCCGTTTTGCTGAAAGCGTTGATACGGAAACGGCCATCCGGTGTAAGCAGGTATTCAATGCGGAAATCCCCCGCAAAACGGTTAGTATTGGCGGAAGTAGCCGTTTTACCCCAGTCGTAATCCCCCCCGGCATATAAGCGGAACCGGTTGTTGAATAAGTTACTGGTAATACCTGCGCTCACCTGGTTACGGTCTACCGAGGAATTATCCTGCGGCCCGCCCACATTATAGGCGCGGTAATTCACATTCACCCCGATACCGCTTCCTTTCAGCAAAACACCGGTAATGTTGTTGAGAATGGCCTGCGCCTGAGCAGATAACGCTTGTCCCACACTGTTTTTACCGGTAATGCCCACATTCGCGGCGGCCGTTGTAGTGGCGTCATCCGGGAGAAACTGGTTAGAGAAAAGCAGGCCCCACACCTGGAACAATGCCTTGTTCTGGTCGCTATTGATCTCTTTCAGGTGCGCAGCCACCCCGCTTTCATAGGCCAGGCTACCCACTTCGGGCAATTCAATGGAGTAGGTGATGTCGGGCTTCAGCAGGGCGCCGCGAAGGTTGATGAGCACATCCACCTTTTCTGTACGTGTAGCCAGCTTGTCTGTACTGATATTGGTGCCCTGGCCCACCAGGTTGTACAGGCTCACTTTTGGCAGTGAATATTTGGCCATGATATTTACCCTGGCTTCTGAAGGGTCGCCGTTCCAGGTGATGGTACTGTTCTTTTCTATGTCGAATTTCCAGCTGGTAAGCCGCTGGAAGTTGAAATTATAGGAACCGTTATTGATCTCATAGTTACCGAACATGGTGAAATCTCCTTCTGTATTCACGGTGATCTGCAGGTTACCGGTACCATTGGCGGAAATAATATCGCCGGTGGTGGCGTCCAGGATCACATCGATCTGGGCATCAGGATTGGCGGCAATGTCCAGCTTTACGGTCAGTTTGGTATTATCTTTTTTCTTCTTCTTTTCAGCGATCTCGGTACCATAGGTTTTGAACGTGATGTAGTCGTATTTCCCGATATCCTTACTGTCGGACATAGGGAGATAAAAGTGGGTGCCTTTGATGGGGCGCGCAAGGATATGCATTTGCATATCGTTCAGCGGACCGGAGAAGTATACTTTACCGTCGGCCAGCACATCGCCGTAAAACAGGTCGTTGTCGGTGGCGCTGGTGTTCAGGAACAGGAAACCGCGGCCGGTTACATCAAAATCAAAATTGAGCTTGTCGAAATGATCGTGGCTGATGTACCCGCTGGCAGTACCTTTCGTATTGTATTTATCTACCAGCAGGAAGTTACCAAATTCAATCAGGTTGTCGTCCACGTTCACATTCAGTTTCGGAATGCGGTAATGGGTACCCAGGTAATCTACCGTAACCCCTACGGTATCCAGCGTAAGTGCGCCCTTAACAGAAGGCAGTTGGGTAGTGCCGCCTACATTTAAGGTGCCGGTTACCGCACCGGTAAGACTGGAAACATAGCCTGCCAGGTACTTGTTTAACAGGCTGATAGAAGTGCCGTTGAATTTAACACTCGCGTCTATAGCATTGCTGGAGGCAGAGAGTCCTATTTTACCCTGGGCCAGGAAAGCCATTCCTGCGTTATCAGACTGCACATTAAATGTGGCGTTGCCGGTAAGATGGTGATAGGTGCCGTCTATATTCAGTAGGCCGATGGAATCATTGTCTATACGCAGCTCCCGTGTTCTGAGCGCGGCATTGATGTCGAGGTTTTGGGTAGGATCTGCAATATTAATAGTTCCGTCTGTGATCCCCTCTACCCGCGTAGCAATCAACTGGGAGGGAATTACGTCCGCCAGGTTCAGGTTCTTCAGGGTAACAATAAACTTTGATTCATCAGGGTTATATTCATTGGTTTCCACCGTGATGCTTTGATCATTACGGGTTATCCGCAGATTTTTTACAGTGAGGAAATGTTTGCTCCAGTATATTTCATTGCCGGGAGTAACGTTCCATTGCCGCTCGTTCACGGTGAAGGCGCTGTTGAGGAAGTTGATCTTCAAGCCATCCGCTACCGTGATGATCCGCGCATAGAAGCCATCCAGGGAAGAGGTGTCTTCTGCTGCGAGGTCTACTTTCACAAAAGAGGTGTCGTGCCCTGAACTGGCCAGTATCAACGGATTTTCGAGGATCACGTTTTTACCTGACAGTACTTTGCCAATGCTTGTACTGATATTAACCTTATTGAAGTTGCCATCTCCCTTAATCTGCAGGTCCTGTACATGATATCCCTGGTAACCGGCTTCCGGTACCTGGATGTTCAATGCCAGGTTGCCGCCGTTCATGGTGTTGAGGGCGCCGGTTACCGTGGCATGGTCAAAACCGGAAAACTGTTTGGTAAAACCGCTCAGCAGTTTATCCACTTCGCCGAAGTTGATGGCGTAGGTGAAGTCCTGGTTGATAACGGTATTTTGCGGCGCGCTGAAGTAGCTGGGATAATATTTATTGAGAAGCAGTTTAAAAGCATCTGGCAGCTGGAGGAAGCTGTATTGCCCTTTCACAAAACCGTCGATTTCACTACCGGAGAATTGAAGCAATTTCTGGTTATCGGTCATGTGCGATGATACATAAAGCGAATCAAACTCAAGGCGGCGGTTGTCTTTAAAGGCAGATACCTCGTACATCCTTGCGGTACCATCGAAGTTATCGATATTACTACCCACAAAATTGAGTTCCAGCTTGGCCTGCAGGGTTACGGAATCCTCCGTGATATGCAAGGCTTTCAGATCGCTTTTGCGGATTTCTGAATTAAATTTGAATTGAGGGAGTGCGGCATTAAAATCAATGGTTCCTGCAAAATCCATATCCAGGTTGGGATCATTGGCCGTGAGGGAACCGTTAAAGAATTTGCGGCTCATTTCCCCCTTGGTTTTGATGTTCTGATAATTGTACCCGAACAGGGATATTTCCTGGATATCGCCATCTACGGAGGCTTTCAACGTTTTAAAGTTAAAGCCGGCACCATCTACCTTGGCATCCATGGAGATGGTGGAAAGATTGGTATTATCAAAGAGGCTGCCGATATCAAAGTTCACGGCCTTCAGGCTCCCGGAATAAACGGGGACATCGCGGCTGGTTTTAAAGTTAAGATCGGAGTTCAGCTTACCAAGATTGGTCTGGAACTGGCCATAGGCCACAAAGTCGTTGATGAACCCGGTATAGCTTCCCTGGAAGCGGATATTTGAAAGGCGGTCGATACGCACGGTATTCACAATGTCTTTCACCACGGGCATGATTTGCATTACGTCGTTACCGGTGGTTACCAGTTCTTCTGTATGAAAATCGATGAATGTTTCGAAGATATCGGGCAGTCCGCGCATTTCCAGGCTTCCTTTCAAACGGGTGGTGGCGCCGGCGGTGAGATCTATTTCCGATGCCTTCAGGTTACTGACAGGGCCACGGGCTTTACCGCTCAGCGTAATTTCCTTTTTCCAGGTGGAAAGGGGCGGTGCAAAAAAAGCAATATCATCTGAAGACAGCTTACAGTTTTTGAACCGGGCCTGCATGAACACATCATTGATATAATCGCTCATATCACTGATATCGCTGTACTGCATGGTGTAATAGTCGCCGATATGACTGCGGTTGGTTTCCAGGTCGAGCTGGGAAAATTCCATTTCCACCGGCGACATCTTAAACCGGCTGGTTAATTTCTTTACTTCAAAGCCGCTGCGTTCCTTTGTGCGCAAGGTAAGGTCCCCGATCACGCTGTCTTTAACCAGGCTGGTATTGGTGAGGGACAGGTTAATTTCATTGAACCGGATATGATGCGGGGCAAAGTAGCCGGGTTCTATTTTCGTGGAATCATCGGGGTTGTCTACACCGAAGATGCCGTTTTTAATATTGAGTTCTTTTACGATCAGTTTCCAGTTGGCATTGTTCCAGCGCAATTGCTGGAGCTGGCCGGTATCCGGCACAGGATGGTCCGGGGCTGGTTTCCGCCGGTGCCGCAGGGGAGAGGCGGCATAGCTGCTGATAATAAAATTGGGTTCAGTAAGTGTGAGTTCCTGTATGTCGATGTTGTGTTTCAGAAGGTCCAGGTTTTTGGCATCGAGATAAATGCGTTTGGCAGATGCCCGCATATCTTCACCTACCCAGGCATCCACCTGGTTCAGCCGGATGTTTTTGAGATCAATTTTCTTCAGGTCAAGTGAAAGGCCGCCGGAAGACTTGCTGCTGGTATCGGGTGTGGACGAGCTGAATGCTTCTTCCAGGAAATGATAGTTCCATACAGAGTCCTGGCGGGAGCGCAGCAGGTTCACCTCCGCGTTTTCAAGCCCTATGAATTTGATAATGGGCTTTTCCTGGAAGAAAAACCAGTCTGTAATGCGCACCTGTAGCTTGCCTGCGTACAAAAGAGTGTCTTTGTGCTGGTCTTCGATCAACGCGCCTTCCAGTTGCATACTGTTGAACAGCCGGAAGCTCACGCGGTCTATTTCCACGCGTGTATTAAGCTGCTGCGACAAACGGCTGGTCACTTCATGCACGAGGAAATTCTGCACCACGGGGATGTTTACCAGTATTCCGATCAGAATGACAAGGCCTAACAAACACAGTAACACGACAGATAATATTTTCCGTACTTTTTTCAGGCGGCAAAGTTTATCCGGCAAAAATAATTAATAGTTGGCAGTCAATGCCATTTAGCCGATAAATAAGATGTATTTCCGGTTTAACCGGTAAACGGCGTAGATGAACGATTTCGTATATAGGTGCCAGTGAGTAGGTGATCATGTTTACAGCAGCTCCTGTTGTTTGCGGGGCAATGAGGGGAAAAATACCCTGCCAGGTTTATCATGAAATTGTCGGGCTACT
>NZ_DATMTE010001013.1:0-17201 GCF_035564935.1 Chitinophaga sp.
CTCTCTTTCCAATATAACAATTGGCGCTATAGTACCATTTATACTTCTTCGGATACTTCTCCAATTGATGGGTTGGGTTCCTGGCTAATAGAAGTATCACAAGTTTATTCTGATCAGGGCTGTAAAGGATGGAATCAATGATAAGCTTTGTTTCATTATTAAAATTTCCAAAAAAAGATAATTCACTGGAGGAAATCCCATCATACAAATCCCTCAACAATCTTGTACTATCTGTTAAATAAGTCTCTCTGCTAACCGCAACCCGACTTATAAATTCCGCAGGAGTAGAGCTTTCCGTCTTTTTCCATAGATCGGCCTTATAGATAAATTTAAAGTAGTAAACGGTTAACCCTGAAAAGTAAATCAATGCAATGATGATCAGTGATGTAAATCGTTCCATAGTAGGCTATAGGTATAATTTAACTCAATATTAAAATAATAAAGTAACGAAAACAACTACTATGATATAAAACAAATTATCCATCGGTGTTCCGAAATCCGCTATCCTCACGAAACAATACCCGGCCACTAAAAGCCGGAAACATCGACGCCTCTTCTATCAAACTGGACGCCAATAATATAACAAGTCTTTTGCTAGAACAACCCCGTTTTAATACCTCTTCCCCGGCTTCGTAGTACAAAACTCCTTGCCCGCTATCTGTTTAATAAATGTTTCGGGAGAAGTTCCCAGGTAGTATTGAAAATCTTTGATCAGGTGACTCTGATCGTGATACCCGAAATCGTGGATAAGATCAAACCAATCGATAGAAGCAGCCGTGTTATTTTCTATACTGCTGATCACCTGTTTAAAGCGGAGAAACCGCAACATTTCCTTGGGTGAATACCCTACATATTTTTTGAACCGCAGTTGCACGGTACGTTCAGATAATTCCGCATCCGCTGCAATGGCTTTAGCCGGCTGTATCAGCGGATCATTAAAATAATCTGCACCGTTAAGCAGGGGCTCCGCTCCTTTTTCTGCAGCATGCGCAGTGGTGGAAATATAATCCTTTAATATGGCTACCCTTTCGACTGAAGAAGTGCATCTTTTCAACACTTCCCACAACTCCTGCATATCATCGGGATAATGCAGTTCTTCTCCATTCAGCTCATCTACCGGCACCTGGTACAACCGGTAAAAGCCATCCAGGTTAAATACCACGACCAACAGGTTTGCCCCCGGCAGCAACTCGTAGTTCAACATCTTCCTTAAAGGACCTAAAACAGCCACTTTCTCTACCTGCATACTACCCAATGGCGCAGCCGCAACAGAAAACCTTACAGGCGCGCCAAAATTGAACAGCAACATCATTTCGTAGTTGGGAGAGAGATGCGCAACAGTAGTTGCAGCATCTCCACCGGATTGTATCACATAAAAATGCTTCACAATGTCCGACAACGGTGGTTCAACCCCGAAAAGTGTTCCTTCAAATGCCATAATAAGAAACGGTTAATTTTCTGCTTCCAGGTCTTCCGCCCTGAAGCCCCATTCGCTTAACAGGGATTGGTATTGCTCATCGGGCAGGCTTTGCTGCTTATAATGCCCCGCAATGGTTTTCTGGCGCATGGCTTCATAAATACTTACTGCGCAGGCGACCGAAATATTTAACGAACGGATAATACCCATCTGCGGAATGATAAAATTGCCATCCGCCATTGTCCTGGCGGCATCGCTCACGCCATTCTGCTCATTCCCGAATACCAGTGCCACGGAGCCGCTGAAGTCAATGTCATAAAGACTTACCGCATCTGCAGCAAGGTGAGTGGTCAGTATTTTATCGTATCGCTTACGCAGTGCGGCAAAACAATCTGCGGCGTTATCAAAATCATGTATCGTGAGCCATTGCCTGGCGCTGCTGCTGCTCCTGTGGCCCCAGTTCTTTCTCCGCGGCGCTTTTGAAGTGATAATATAAATATCCTGTATACCCACAGCATCGCAGGTACGCATCACCGCCGACACATTATGAGGGTCCTGTACATCCTCCAGCACTACAGTTAAATTAGCCTGCCGCCTGCCCAATACAGATAATAGTTTTTCTCTTCTTTCCGGTGTCATACGCTGAATATTGCCGCAAAAATACGAAATAGTGCAGAGATGGTCCTGCATCCTCATTTTCTCCTTTATACATTATGCTTATCTTCACCCCTAAAATAAAAATAACCTATGATCAAAAAGATCCTGAAAATTGTGGGTATCGCAATTGTGGTCTTGATACTGGCCGCTATTGCCATTCCTTATTTCTTTAAAGACAAGATAATAGCGAAAGTAAAAACGGAACTGAATAAACAACTGACCGCTAAAGTGGATTTTAAAGATGTGGATATCAGCTTATTCCGTCATTTTCCGCGGCTGGCGGTGGGCCTGGAAGAATTGCAGGTGATTGGTACCGGCGAATTTGCCGCCGATACCCTCCTTTCCGTAAAACAGATAGATGTAGCCCTTAACCTGATGAGTGTGATTAAGGGAGATAAAATGGACATCTATAACATTTCCCTCTTACAGCCACGCATACACGCTATTGTAAATAAAGACGGCGCTGCCAACTGGAATATCACCAAACCGGATACGGCAGCGGTAAGCCCGGCAGATACCGGTAAGAGTACCTTTGCCCTCAGCCTGCAGCAATATAAAATTGAAGACGCCTGGGTAAGCTACAACGACCGGCAGGGCAACATGGAATTACTGGTTACAGGCCTGAACCATCAGGGTAAAGGCGATTTTACACAAGATCAGTTCCTGCTGCAAACCAATACCACTGCCTCCGGCGTTACTTTCCGGTATGGCCTTATTCCCTATTTATCACAGGTAAAAACCTCCCTGGACGCGGCCATCCAGGTGGATAATAACAGTAACACCTATACGTTTAAAGATGGCAAAGCATCACTCAACAACCTGGAACTGGCCCTGCAAGGCTTCTTTAAGCTGGTGAACGACTCTACCTATGGTATGGACATGAGTTTCAAAGCGCCCTCTACTAACTTTAAAGACCTGCTGTCTTTAATACCCACTGTATATAAAACTGATTTTGATAAGATAAAAACCAGTGGTACCGCCGCTTTTGGAGGATTTGTAAAAGGTACTTACTCCCCCGTGCAGATGCCCGCATTCGGACTGGATCTCTCCGTGAAAGACGGCTTCTTCCAATACCCCGATCTTCCCAAACCGGTAAAAAATATCCAGATCGCTATGAAGATCAGCAATCCTGATGGCGTACCGGATCATACGGTAATAGATATGCCTACCGGTCACCTGGAAATGGATAACACCCCGCTGGACCTGCGGATGCTCGTGAAAACACCGGTATCCGACCTCTATGTGGACGCCGCCGCCAAAGGCAAACTGGATCTTTCTAAAATCACCCAGTTTGTAAAACTGGAACCCGGCACTAATTTATCGGGCCTGCTGGATGCAGACATCAGCGCCAAAGGCAATATGAGCGCCATCGAGAAGCAACAGTACGACCGCTTCTATGCCGCCGGCACCCTGCAATTGAGCAACATGCTTTATAAAAGCAAAGACTATCCCGATGGCGTAAAAGTAAATAACCTCTTCCTGCAGTTCAATCCTAAAAACGTAACGGTAAAAGATCTCAACGGGCAATACCTCGGCACCAACTTCGAAGCCAACGGGGAAGTAAATAACCTGCTCGCCTATACGTTTAAAAATGAGCCGCTGGATGGACAAATGAATTTCAAAGCAGATGAAATAAATCTCGATAAATGGATGGGTACCACCAGTACCGCCTCTTCTGATCCGGCTGCTGCAAAAAAAGATTCGGCTGCCGCCGTTCCCTTTGCGGTACCGGCCAATCTTAACCTGGGTTTACAGGCCAATGTGAATAAGATCCATTACGATAAAGCCGATCTTACCAATGTTTCGGGTAAACTGCTGGTGAAAGATGAAACCGTAACCATGCAACAGCTGAAAGCCAATGCCCTGCAGGGTACTATGGAAATCAACGGCAGCTACAGCACCAAAGCCAGCAAAGTAAATCCTGATATCAACCTGGCTTATGACGTGCAAAACCTGGATGTACAGCAAACATTCAACACTTTTAACACGGTACAGAAATTAATGCCGATCGGCAAATTCCTTTCCGGTAAAATTACTTCGCAGTTAACCATGCATGGCAAATTGGGGAAAGATATGTCGCCCGACCTGAGTACACTTACCGGAGATGGTAACCTGCTGCTTGTACAAGGATTTCTGAAACAGTTTGCCCCTGTTGACCAGCTGGCCAACTCCCTGAATATTTCGCAGCTGAAAGATCTCTCGCTGCGTGATATCAAAAACTATTTCTCTTTTGAAAACGGCCGTGTAAAAGTAAACCCGTTCAAGGTAACGGTGAACGGTATACGAATGGATATTGCCGGTTCACACGGGTTTGACCAGTCGCTCGACTATACGCTGCAACTGGCGCTGCCACGCAGTTTGATGGGCACTGCCGGTAACACACTGGTAAATAACCTGGCATCGCAGGCACAAAGCAAAGGCATTCCCGTTCAGTTGGGCGACAGCGTTCACCTGCAGGTATTAATGGCCGGTAACATGCTTAAGCCAAGTGTAAAAACAGACCTGCGTGAAACTGCCAACAACCTGAAATCGCAGGCAACAGAGCTGGTAAAGAACAAGATCGATACCGTAAAAAATACGGTAAAGGACAGTCTTAACCAGATTAAAAATACAGCTGTCAATTCCCTGAAAAACGAACTGAAAAATCAGCTCAGCGGAAAGAAGGACTCCTCACAACCGGCAACCGGCAAGCCACTGGAAAATGTAGGCAAACAAGCCGGTGAATCCGTGAAGAACACCCTGAACGGCCTGTTCGGCAAGAAAAAACCTGCTGCGGATAGCACGAAGCATTAACGCGGATGTTGTCTTGGAACACTGATTTTGATGATTTCGCTGATTTCATTGATGTTTTTTTAAGCGATTTAAAATAAGGGAGATAAAAGCGAATATGTCCGCTATTATCTCCCTTCTTATTTAAAATCAGGGTAATCAGCGAAATCATCATAATCCTGAGTCAGACAAATTCCGCTTTTTTTGCGTAACTTATGGTAACCAAAACCCCGGACCATGTGGCTACGCTTCTTTCACTCCACTTACTGCAACGCGGCTATTTTTGCGGGCATCCTGTTCTATCTCATGGGTTATTTTATACATCGTTTCCCACCTAAAAGCATTAAATCGTGGTATGGTTACCGCAGCGTGTTGTCTACCAAAACACCTGAAATGTGGCGCTCTGCCAATGAATATGCCGCCTATATTTCACGGCGTGTAGGCGTGGTATTGATACTTACCGGCGTGGCCTGCGCCCTCATTTTTGAAAGCCAGTCGGATTGGTTCTGGTATATTACCGTGGGGGCGGTGGTGGCAGGTACCATGTACCTGGTAGGCGATACCGAGTGGGAATTGACCCGGCATTTTGATAAGGACGGTAAACGTATTCTTCCCGAATAAAAGCAAAGAAGGCGCTGCTTTCGCAACGCCTTCCCGTGTATGTACAATTATAAACCCTGCTGATTATTACAGTCTGCCCTGCACATCGTGCTCTGGCACAGCCTGGTAACTCTCTTTCATTTTACGGAGCTTTTCCTTACCATAAGCCAAACGGGTGATCACCACGTACAGCACTGGTACAATGAAGATGGCGAGGAACGTTGCGGTGAACATACCGCCCAATACCGTCCAACCCATTGTTTTACGTGCTTCCGCACCTGCACCGGAAGAAAATACCAGCGGCAGGATACCGAGCAGGAAGGCCATTGATGTCATGATGATGGGGCGTAAACGCAGCTTCGCTGCTTCCACGGCTGCCGTTACCACATCCATGCCCCTGTCCACACGCTCTTTCGCAAACTCCACGATGAGGATCGCATTCTTGGCCGACAAACCTATCAGTGTGATCAACCCGATCTGTGCATATACGTTGTTGCTCAGCTTAGGCAGGAAGGTGAGCACCGTAATGGCCCCAAAGGCGCCGATAGGCACCGCCAGGAGCACGGAGAACGGTACAGACCAGCTTTCGTATAAAGCTGCCAGGAAGAGGAACACAAAGATGATAGACAAGGCAAAGATGTACACGGTTTTGGATCCGGACAGCAGCTCTTCACGGCTCAAACCGGAGAACTCATAACCATATCCTTCCGGCAGCGTTTGCGCAGCTACTTCTTTCAGTGCATTGATAGCATCGCCACTACTGTATCCCGGAGCCGGGTTACCGTTTACTTCCGCAGAACGGAACAGGTTGTAGTGGGAGATCACCGGCGCACTTTCTATCACCTTGTAAGAAGTGAGGGAACTTAACGGCACCATAGACCCCGCGGCGTTGCGGACAAACAGCTGGCTCAGGTTTTTGATATCCCCACGGTAAGTGGAATCCGCCTGCGTTACCACGCGGAAGTTACGGCCATAAATAGTGAAGTCGTTGATATAAGCGCTACCCATGTATGTTTGCAATGCAGTAGCAATATCAGAGATCTTCACACCCATTTTCTTTGCCTTTTCACGATCAATGTCCAGCTGGTAGCCAGGTGTACGTGCGGTAAAGAAAGAGAAGGCCTTGGCTATTTCCGGGCGTTTGTTGGCGGCGGCCAGGAAGTTCTGCAACACGCCTTCAAATGCCTTTACTTCGCCGGCGCCTTTCTGTTCCAGTACAAAGGAGAACCCTGCTGTAGAACCCAGACCCGGAATGGCCGGCGGCGGAATTACCACTACATTGGCTTCTTTGTATTTCGACAGTTTCTTCTGCAGCGTGGCAACAAGCCCGAAAACCTGCAGGGAGTCCGGCTTACGTTCGTCCCATGGTTTCAGCTGGCAGAAGATAGTAGCACTGTTTGATTTGGTAGCAAAGTTTACCACGTTCAATCCCCCGAGTGCTGCATAGTGGGCAATACCTTCTGTATTATCAAGGTCTTTCATCATTTGCTGCATTACCGCTAAGGTGCGCTCTGTAGAAGAAGATTCAGGCAAATCAAACGTAATGTAGATACGGCCTTCATCTTCCGTAGGTATAAACCCGGTAGGCTTGCCCTTGAACAACATCATGGTACCTACGAAAATGCAGATCAGGATCACCAGCACAAAGCGGAAGTAGCGGATACTTTTTTTCACCCCTATTGAGTAGCGGGAAGTAGTATGGCCAAACCAGCGGTTGAATTTAAAGAAGAACTTGTTCAGCCCTTTCGAATCTTTGTCCAGGTGCATGGGCTTCAGCAGAAGGATACACAATGCCGGTGTTAACGACAACGCCACAAATGCGGAGATCATTACAGAAATGGCAATGGTGATCGCAAACTGCTGGTACAAACGGCCTACGATACCGGGTATAAATCCTACCGGTACAAACACCGCTGCGAGGATCAGTGCAATCGCAATTACCGGCCCGGATATTTCCTTCATGGCCATTGCGGTAGCATCTCTCGGCGACATCTTCTCGTGGTCTATATTATGCTGCACCGCTTCCACCACCACAATGGCATCATCCACCACAATACCAATGGCCAGTACGAAACCGAACAGGGTAAGCGTATTGATGGTAAATCCAAGTGGAATAAAGAAGATGAACGTAGCGATAATGGACACGGGGATAGCCAGTACCGGGATCAGCGTAGCGCGCCAGCTCTGCAGGAACAGGAATACCACGATCACCACCAGGATAAGCGCTTCCACAATGGTATGCACCACCTCTTCTATAGATACTTTTACTACAGAAATGGATTCAAACGGCACCACGTATTGCACATCGCTGGGGAATTGCTTCTTCAGCTCTTCCATGGCTGCCGTTACGTTTTTGGCAGTTTCAATGGCATTACTTCCTGGCGCCTGGTACACCAGCAGGTAGGCGGCGCGTTTACCATCAACGAAGTTGTTACCGGAGTAGTTAAATTTACCTAACTGCACACGGGCCACATCTTTCAGGTATACCAGTGATCCGTCTGAAGGGCGGGTTTTAACAATGATATTTCCAAATTCTTCAGGAGTAGATAAACGTCCTTTTGTGAAGATATTATACTCAAATGTTTGCCCGGCTTGTTGTGGCGGGGCGCCTACGGAACCTGCAGTGATCTGCGCATTCTGCTCTGCGAGCGCTGCACGGATGTCATCGGCGGTTACGCCCATTTCCGCGAGCTTATCGGGTTTCAGCCAGATACGCATACTGAAATCATCCGCACGGGTGAAGATATCACCCACTCCTTTTGCTCTCAGCAATGCATCTTTTACGTATACGTTAGTGTAGTTATCCAGGAACGTAATATCGTGTGTGCCTTTAGGTGAGTACAATGCCACCAGCATGAGGATGCTGGGGTTACGCTTTCTAACGGTGAGCCCTAAACGCTGTACTTCCTGTGGCAGGGTAGGCTGCGCAATTCCCACACGGTTCTGTACATCCAGCGCGGCAATGTTGATGTCGGTACCTACTTCAAAGTTTACCGTCATACTCATTTGTCCACTGCTGGTGTTGTTGGTGTTGATATAGGTCATGCCCGGCGTACCATTCACCTGCACTTCCACGGGTGTGGCCACGGTTTGTTCTACCGTTTGTGCATCCGCCCCGGTATAGGTACCAGTTACCTGTACAGTAGGGGGCGAAATTTCAGGGTACTGGCCAATGGCCAGGTTCATCATCGCCAGTATGCCTACCAGTACCAGTACTATAGATATTACTATAGCCGTTACGGGTCGTTTTATAAAAGTATCTGCAATCATGATCTTCTGCTGTTGATTCTACTGATAAACTATTTCTTCGCAGGCGCGCCTGTTGGAGCGGCTGGTATTCCTATCTGTATTTTGCCTCCGTCGCGTAAGCGCTGGAAGCCTTCTGTGATCACCTTATCACCGGCCTGGATACCATCCATGATCACGATCCTGTCGCCGATCTTTGGCCCCAGGTGTACTTTCTGCTGGGCAGCTACAGAATCTTTTGCAACAAACACAAAGTATTCACCCATCTGCTCGGTGAGCGCCTTATAAGGGATGATCAGTCTTTCGCCGGACTGCTCATTCAGCACGCGCAATACACAGCTCATACCGTCTTTCAGCCTGTCGTCCGGATTATTAAACTCGATACGCACCCGGATAGTACCGGTCTGGTTATCCACCCCGCGGTCAATGGCGAGGATCTTTCCGGCGTGCATGAATGCGGTGCCATCGGATAACTGCAGGCGGAAAGTAGAGTCGCTGGCTTTACCACCCTGCATACCGGCAAAGCGGGAGATCTCATTTTCTGTTATCACGAAATCAACTCCTATCGGGTTTTCGCTGGAGATAGTATTCAGCAGGGTGGTACCGGGGCTCACCTGTGCGCCGAGCTTTACCTGTGAGATACCGATACGGCCGGTAAACGGCGCTTTGATCAGGGAATAGTCCAGGTCTGTACGAACAGCAGCAAGACTGGCTTCTGCGGCGGCCAGCTGGCTGCGGGAAGTTTCCAGGGTTGCTTTCGCGTTGTCCAGTATCTGGCGGGCTACCGCATCCTGGTCGGCCAGGCGCTGGTAACGGTCGTCATCTTTCTTTGCTCTGTCGAAGCTCGCTTTTGCACTGGCTACGTTAGCCTGTGCCTGCAAATAAGCCGCTTCATATTTACGGCGGTCTATTTCATACAGGGGCTTTCCTTTCTGCACCACTTCACCTTCTTTAAAAAAGATCCCGGTGATAAACCCTGCTACCTGGGAACGCAGTTCCACCTGGTTGAGCGCTACTACCGTGGCGGGATATTTATCGTAATAAACGGCCGGTGCTACGGATGCCTCCGTAATATTTACCGGTGTAGGGGGCATAGCGGGCGCTCCCTGCTGGGCGGGACCTTTACAGGCAGTAAAGCCCAGGATACTGGCAGCGCTGATTAAGACAATGTTGTTCATTTTTTTCATATCCGTTCCGGTTACCATTTAATAATTAGCTGTTAAGGTTCCTAATGCTTTTTGCAGGTCTATCCGGCTGGATAGTACCTGGTACATGGAATTATAAAAATTCAGTTGCGCAGAGCGCAGTTCTGTTTCAGAGATCAGTACATCGAGATAGGTTTTGATCCCTTCCTTATACTGCAGTTGTAACATATCATATACATCCTGTGCCATCTGCACATTTTCTTTCAATGTGAGATAGTCGTTATAATTACTTTTATAAGTGGCCATTGCCTGTGCATACTGTGAATTGATCTGGCTTCTTAAAGCGGCAAAATCCCACTGGGTACGCTGCAGCTGCAATTCCGCCATACGGATGTTATGCACTCTTTTTCCTCCCTGGAAAATGGGTAAGGATAATTTTAACCCAAGTAAAGAGTTCGGATAATTTTCACTGTACAACTTACCGAACTGCTCATTCTGATAAGCAAAGGAATAATTGATAAATGCAGATACCGTAGGCAGGTAACTCCATTTGTTATACTTCAGGTTGGCCTGCTGCAGGCTTTGATTCGTTTCCAGTAACTGGTATTCGATACGGTTTTTGTAATCTGCGGTAAGCAGGGTATCGGCGCCGGTCACCTGTGAAGCAACGGCAGCAGAATCTTCCGACAATGGTACATCTCCGCTATTCAAGGGGTATCCCATCAGTTGCTTTAGGTAAGCCTGTTTGGCGGTAAGCAGTTCACGCGCCGACTTTTGTTGTGCACGGGCGTTGTTCAGCGAAATAGTAGCGCGTTTGACATCAGTTTTATCTACCACACCGCTGGCGTACTGGTTATTCGCATCTTTCAGGCTTCTTTCCAGGCGGGTAATGTCTTCACTCAGTACCTTGATCTGTTCTGTGGTAAGAAGCACATCGTAATAAGCCTTGCTCACATCCGCCACCAGGTCTATCTGGTTGCGCGCGGTAGTTTGCCGGCTTTGCTTCCGTACATCCCTTGCCGTGTTGGTGGCCAGTAAAAGATCGCGGGTAAAGATGTTCTGGTTCAACCCGAACAACGCGGTAGAAGTATTGGCCACACCTACTTTGGTAGGATTACCTCCAAAAATGGAGGTGGGCAGTTCCAGGTAATGCTGGAGGTTATAATCCAGGTTTACCTGCGGATACCAATCGGCCAGCTTACTCTTTACCGTCCGGTCGGTGATCGCTTCATCAATGAGCGACTGCCTGATAACCGGCTGATGGGCAAGGGCATACCTTACGCATTCCTGCAGGGTAGCGCTGGTTAACAGGGAGTCAGTAGATTGCTGTGCAAATACCTGCGGGGATATAATTAATCCGCATGCCACAGCTAACAAATAAAATGCTCTTTTCATAAAAGGCTTTTGACATTCAGTTCATCATTGTACCAATCGAAAGAAAATAACGTATACATAAAAAGCCTGGCTTTTAATGGCATAGCATTATTGTTCCGTATTTGTTGCAGCGCTATCCGCATTACAACATTTTTAATTGCCGCAAAAACATGTTAAGCTGTAATGATCACAGCAAACAGGTAGGTTGATAAGAAAGTTGCGGATTCAAATTCAGCTGGAACTTTATCGCACGGTTTCCACGGTGGTTCCAGGTATTTGAATACAACGTATAACAGTGAAGTAGGTATACAACAACCAGTCTTGTTGCTTAGGTAAAACGAATTTGGGCGCTAAGATAACGTTATGAAAACAAAAATCCACCCTTCCGGGTGGATTTTAACAAATAAGTGAAAATCAGTCCCGGTCATCCTTTATTACGACCGCTGACAATATGTTTTTCTGCATGATAGGATGATCTTACTAACGGTCCTGACTCTACGTAGTCGAGTCCCATGTTATAACCTATCTCGCGTAATTCTGCAAATTCATCGGGGTGAACGAAGCGCGCTACGGGCAGATGTTTTGGCGTAGGCTGCAGGTACTGGCCCAGCGTTACCACATCACAACCGTTGTCGTACAGGTCTTGCATGGCCTGCACCACTTCTTCTTTTGTTTCACCCAAACCGAGCATGATACCACTCTTGGTACGCATGCCGCCTTCTTTCAAACGACGGATCACTTCCAGGCTGCGGTGGTATTTGGCCTGGATCCTCACCTGTTTGGTTAAGCGCTCTACCGTTTCCAGGTTGTGCGACACAATTTCAGGCGCCACATCAATAATACGCTGGAGGTTTTCCCATTGACCGCGGAAGTCCGGGATGAGCGTTTCCATGGTAGTTTCGGGGTTCAGCGCTCTTACGGCATTGATGGTATTGGCCCAGATGATGGAACCGCCGTCTTTCAGTTCATCCCTGTCTACAGAGGTGATAACGGCATGTTTCACTTTCATCAGGTAGATGGCTTCCGCCACACGTTGTGGTTCATCGAAGTCCACCGCTTCCGGCCTGCCGGTGGCAACGGCGCAAAAGCCGCAGCTACGGGTACAGATATTTCCCAGGATCATAAAAGTAGCGGTACCGGCGCCCCAGCACTCGCCCATATTGGGGCAATTGCCACTTTCGCAGATCGTATGTAATTTATGGGTATCTACCAGGTTTCTAACCTGTTTATAATTCTCGCCTATGGGTAATTTAACGCGCAGCCAATCGGGCTTTTTCACTCTTGTTGTAGCCGGTTCGGCGGCTATTACGGGTAGTTCTTGCATCGCTTATTCCTTTCTTTAGAAGAGCAAAGTTAATACTTATCTCTTATTCCAGCGCTTCCCGAATTGGATGCTGACATATGCATTAAAAAAGAACTGTTTATTATGGTCAACTCCATCTACTATCACCATAATCGGGATCTTTTTAGTGTAATATTCCCCGTTTACCCCTACTTCCAGGGCGCTCACCACTTCATTAAAATGGGCCCAGTCGAACCGCATTCCCAGTTTAGCATGTAACCCGGGTACCACGCTGAGGTTGTTCCATCCTTTTCCGAAACCGCCCGCGCCGTTGATCTGTTCCTTGTGCAGGAAAAGATCCGCCGTTTCAGGGGTATACTTGATATCCACATTTTCCCCGTTTTCATTCTGCACATTCAGGTAATAAGGTTTTACCAGCCCCAGGGATACGCCTCCGTAATAGATAGCATCTACCTCTACCCCGTTTTTATTGGCTTTACCGCCAATGAGGTACCGCTGCCCTACACCCAGTTTGGCCTGGTAAAAATTATTCTGTTTACCGTAAATAAAAGGACGCTGGGTAAAGGCATACCCACTGTTGATCTTTACTTCCTTATTACTCTTCTTCTCTCCAAACTCAAACTGGAAATAATTCACTTTTTTCCTCGTTTTCCGGTATCCCAGTTCCGCAAAACCAGACCATCCGTCGGTATTCAGCCTTGCTCCTGCAGAAAAATCACGCTGAAAAACGTTCTCTCCCTCTTCCTGTTCACGGAAAATGGAGATCTTTTTCAGCTTACGCTGTTCTTTATCACTTTTCTTGGTGTTTTGCTGCCTGGAGGTGGTTTGCGCAAACAAGCCGCCGGATATCATCGCTAAAAACAGGATTAAGTATATTTTTTTCACAGTGGGCAATTATTATAATAAATAAACGCTTGAACAAAGGTATTGTTATGTATATATTACAAACGTAGCTAATTTTTTTTTAGTTTACCAGGTACCTTTACTGCCAGGGATACACTTATAATAAAAATACATTTAATTTTACGGATTGATCATTTAAAAAGATATCATGCAAACAGCATCTATAGTTTATACCGGCCAGTTACGTACCACCGCTACCCACCTGCAATCCGGCACTGTTATCGAAACAGATGCACCTGTTGATAACCGTGGCAGGGGCGAAAAGTTTTCTCCTACCGATCTCGTTGCCACCGCACTGGGCTCCTGTATGCTCAGCATTATGGGCATCAAGGCAATGGATAATAACTGGGCCATTGAAGGCACTAAAGTAAGCGTTCAGAAAATAATGGGTACAGAGCCGCGCCGCATCACCGGTGTCACCATCGTGTTCGACTTCCCGGAAGGCCATGGCCTTGGCGAAAAAGAACGCACCATCCTGGAGAGGGCGGCACATACCTGCCCGGTGGCCATGAGCGTGCACCCTGACATAGTACAGGATGTCACCTTTAATTGGTAGTGCACCGCCTTCGGCGGTTGTCTTGGAACACTGATTTTGATGATTTCGCTGATTACGCTGATTTTATTTTTTTGTGTTATAATAGTTAAGGGAGATAAAAAGCGAATATATCCGCTTATATCTCCCTTAGTTTTATAAATCCAAAAAATAAAATCAGCGTAATCAGCGAAATCATCAAAATCAGTGTTCCAAGACAATTTCCATCGCCGAAGGCGATCCTAGAAGTTATACTTAAAAGGCATTCTCGCCTGGATATCGCCGTGCAACTGCTCTACATCTTTCACCTGCTGGTATATTTCATAGTTGGCGCCCAGCTCTTTCTTCACCATCTGCATACGCACGTTGCCTCCAAAGGTTTTCGCCAGCTTGCTAAGGGGGTTTTTGGCTTCAGGGAACTCTCTTAAACGGTACTCCGACAGTTTGGCCAGCTTTGCTGCACATGCCAGCGCTTCGTTGATGCCGCCAATACGGTCTACCAGGCCCAGCTCTTTAGCCTGTAAACCACTCCATACATGCCCCTGGGCAATGCTGTCCACGATAGCGGGAGCCAGCTTCCGGCCTGCTACCACGCGCGATTTAAAGGATGCATACGTACTGTCTACACTGTTCTGGATAAAACGCTTCTCTGCATCAGTAAGCGGCCGGCCAACGGAACCAAGATCGGCATAGGGGGCAGTTTTAACGCCATCGAAGGTAACGCCTACTTTATTTTTGAAGAAATCCTGCATATTGAACATCACACCGAATACACCGATAGAACCCGTTAAGGTATTGGGTTCCGCGAAAATACTGTCGGCCATGCAGGAAATATAATACCCGCCGGATGCCGCATAATCACCCATGGATACCACCACCGGTTTTACTTTCTTCGCCAGCGAGAGTTCGCGCCAGATTACTTCAGATGCCAGTGCGCTGCCTCCGCCGGAGTTCACGCGGAATACGATAGCCTTTATATTTTTATCTTCACGGGCTTTGCGGATTTCGCGGATGTAGTCGTCGCTTGCAATGGTTTTATCACGTTCCGACTCACCGCCAATAATATCGCCCTCAGCATAGATCAGGGCCAATCGCGCCTCTCCGCTGCCGGAGGAAAGATCGGTTCCACTGTTATATTTTCCGAGGGTCACCAGGTTCACTTTTTCATCCTGTTTGATACCCGTTTTGGTTTTCAGTTCTGCAGTTACTTCATCATCGTATTTCAAGCCGTCTACCAGCTTATATTTCAGTGCATCGCCGGCTTCCTGGATCAGGTTTTCATTGGCGTAGCCGTGTAAAGTAGCCGTGTCAATGTTGCGTGTAGCACCGATGCCCTTCAGGAAGGTGCCATACAGTTCGCCCAGGAACTGGGTGGTTTGAACCCGGTTCGCCTCCGTCATCTGTGTTTCGCGCAGTGGTTCTGTGGCGCTTTTGAATTTTCCACAGTAAAAGATCTCGGGTTTGATTTCCAGTTTATCCAGCGTTCCTTTAAGAAACATGATCTGGCTGGCAAAGCCGGTAAAATCCACTCCGCCTTTAGGGTTCAGGTATACTTTATCTGCCGCGCTGGCCAGGTAATATGCATTCTGGTCCATTACTTCGCCATAGGCATACACAAACTTCCTGGATTTCCGGAAACGGAGAATGGCGTTACGCAATTCCTCCGTGCTGGCAAAGCCATTGGCATTCCCGTTTACTTTGAGGTAAATGCCTTTGATGTTGTCATCACCTGCGGCATTTTCTATTAGTCTTACCACCTGGTACAATCCCGGAGTTTCTGCTGATTCATCATTCATCAGTGCGCCCAATGGATTAACTACTTTCTGCTCGTTGTACGATTGCCCGGTTTCGAGCACGAGTACGCTATTGGGGGAAATTGTTACCTTTTCAGGGGTAATGGCCTTACCTATTATTCCCAGCAATATAAAGAAGCATATTGCCGTAAATGCCACGAATGCAAGGAATGCGGCCAGGAAAACTTTAAAGAAACGCATACTTTTTGGTTAAGATGAAACTGAGATGGAAAGATACATTTTTTCAAAAATAAGGAATATGGCTACTTTTGAGACTTGAAATATACATGAATACAGCAATATTACTTATAGGTGGCAATTTGGGTGATCGTACCGGGAACCTGCAAAAAGCGGTACAACTCATCGCTGAAACAGCCGGGGAGATAGTACAAACCTCCGCCTTATACCAGACCGCTCCCTGGGGAGCCGTGGATCAACCGGATTACCTGAACCAGGGGGTTGAGATCCGCACATCATTGGATGCACTAACGTTATTGCATACACTGTTAGAGATAGAAAGAAAGATAGGCCGCATCCGCCAGGAAAAATGGGGGTCGAGGGTAATTGATATCGACCTGATATTTTTTAACGACAGCATTCATTCCCTGCCGGAGCTGAAGGTGCCGCATCCCCGGATGCATCTCCGGCAATTTGTGCTGGTGCCCCTGATGGAGATCATACCGGGTTATATGCACCCGGTGTTACATAAAACGGTGCAGGAGCTGGCAGCTGCCTGTCCGGATACATTACCGGTAAACCGTTACCAGGATCAGGATTAAATACTAAACATATCTTCATGCGTTATAAATTCATTACGGTAGAGGGAAATATCGGCGCCGGTAAAACCACGCTGGCCAATATGCTCGCTACTCATTTTTCTGCAAAACTGATACTGGAAGAATTTGCAGACAATCCTTTTCTCCCCCTTTTTTATGAACGTCCGCAGCAGTACGCCTTCCCGCTGGAGTTGTTCTTTATGGCGGAGCGGTATAAACAACTGAAGGAAATGCTGCAGTCGCAGGACCTTTTCAGCGATGTGATCATTTCTGATTATCTGTTTATAAAAAGCCTGCTGTTTGCAAAAATTAATTTGCCGGAAGAAGAATACTCCCTTTACCAGAAGCTTTTCGACATCATTAATCCACAGCTGGTACAACCCGAACTGCTTATTTTCCTGAATGCACCCGTCACAAAACTGCAGGAGAATATCCGTCACCGCAACCGTTCCTACGAACAACAGATACCCGACGAATACCTGCTGAATGTGCACGACATGTATATGCAATATATCAAGCAGCATCCTGTACGCACGTTGGTGGTGGATACCACCAAAGTTGATTTCCTCCGGCAACCGGAAGACTTCGGGCACCTGTTACAGGCGCTTGAAAAGGAGTACGAGCCGGGAGTGCATTACCTCAAATTGTGATCACAGCGGATGTTGTCTGACTCAGGATTAAACTGA
>NZ_DATMTE010001014.1:0-7025 GCF_035564935.1 Chitinophaga sp.
GCGCCAAACTTCAGCAACATTGCTTCAATGATGGCGGAGAACAGTACCCAGTTATTTGTAAATGCTTTAATGCTGCGTAAGCTGATCAATCCATCAATCACCTGTTGCTGCGTTTTTGCCGGTAATTGCGCCCATACCTGCTTTGGCGCACGCAGTAGTCCATGCGCCAGGAAGGCGCCGTCTACCAGCGGCTGTGCATCAAATTTGCCGGTAAAGTTCATGTAATCGGGCGATGCAGGGTCTACTGCCATAGCTACTGCTTTACGGGTCATTTCCAGCATGGCTACACGTTTACCCGCTTCCGGTGTATTATCATCTCCAAGCTCCAGCCAGGGTGCAATGCCGGCAAGGGTTCTGCCAAACGCCTCCAGGTAGGTTACTTTCTCCACCGGCTTTCCGTACTTGGGCGCCACTTCTGTAGGCATAGTGGCTTTCAGCTGTCCTTTACTTAACTGCTCAATAACGGGACGGCATATACGAAGCATCAGGTCCACATTATATGCCCTGTCGCCCGGCAACGGCTTTTCTGCAGCCATCGCTTTCAGGACTCCTTTTTCTGAACCTATTGTACTGGCTATGCCCGCCATGGGAATAGCTTTGATAAAAAAACGCCTGTTCATGTAAATAAATTTACCGGGTTATTTTGCCCATTGTTTATACCGCAGTAATGCTTCTACAAAATAGTAATCAGCATAAGTAAGCGGCACATCTACTTCCGATTTGTTAGGCAGGTGCCCTACGCTGTGCATCAATATAAAATCATTGTTCTCTCCTTCCTTTGCCAGGTATGCGGGGCTGCAGAGGCTCGTGAGCATTTTCTCCGCCGCGTTCCAGTAACGTTTTCCGTCGGTTTTGTTCGTATAGCGGCTTAGTTCAAGCAAGGCGGATGCAGCTACAGATGCTGCTGATACATCGCGCAATGCATTGGGAATATCCGGTGCATCATAATCCCAGTATGGAACCAGGTCGGCCGGCATATGCGGGTTATTCAGGATGAAATCGGCAATATGGCGGGCCTGTTCCAGGTAAGCTTTATCTTTTGTGTCGCGGTACATGAGCGTATATCCATACAGGCCCCATGCCTGTCCGCGCGACCAGGCAGAACTGTCTGCCAGTCCCTGGTGCGTTTTACGGGCATTTACGGCGCCGGTAGCAGGGTCATAGTCCACCACATGGTAAGAGCTGTAATCCGGGCGGAAATGATGCTTCATAGTGGTGTTGGCGTGTGTACGTGCAATATCTGCGAATTTCTTATCACCGCTTTCACGGGTAGCCCAGTTGAGCAGCTCCAGGTTCATCATGTTATCGATGATCACCGGGAACTTCCAGGCGCCATGATCCCATGATTTTATACAACCTACTGTTGGATTAAAGCGGGTGGATAACGACTGTGCGCTGGTGAGCAGGATACTCCTGTAAGCAGTGTCTTTGGTGATCCGCAGCGCATTTCCGAAGGGACAATACATCATAAATCCGAGGTCGTGCGTATGGGTATTATATTGTTCTTTTTGTACCAGCGCCATTCTCTTAAGGGCTTCATTCTTAAAAGCCGGATCCCTGGTATACTCAAAAAGATACCAGTTGGTGCCTGGATAAAAACCGGATGTCCACCAGCCGGAGTTGGAGGTCATCAGGCTACCATCTTTGTTGGTGCTGCGTGGTAATAAGGTATCGGGCACATGGGTCATCATCAGCTTATATTGCCGGGCGGCAAATTGCAGTGTGGCATCCGCTTTGGCAAGTAAAGCCTTATCTGCTTTTCCCGCCTGTGCATACGATTGCATAAAAAACGCGGGCAATAACAGTACTGTAAAGAACAGGTTCTTTTTCATAATAACGTGATTATAGTATGATCATTTCTTCTTTCCGCCGCGCTTTGCTGTACCGGCGGAAGATTCACGGGCTATCAGTTGAATAGGTATTATTTCCTGCGAATAACGTGGTGTACCGGAAGGCGCCGTATTGATCAGCTCCATAAGGGCCGCTACCACGCGTTCCCCCATCATGGCCGGATACTGGTCAATGCTGGTAACAGGCGGCGTAACTATTTCAGTGCGGGGATCGTTGGAATAACCCACTATTTTCAGGTCTTCCGGCACCCTTACATTGATTTTACGGCAATACTGCATAATGGTAATGGCAGTAGTATCGTTGGAGGCAAATATGCCATCGGGAAATGGTGGCTGCGCAAATATTTTTTCACAGGTTTGCCAGGCATTATCGCGTGTAAGTTCGTGGTAGAACACCCGTGTTTTTTTAAACGGCAATTTAAATTCCTGCAAGGCATTTTTATAGCCGGCTACCCTTTCCACATAAAGATTGCAGCTCAACGGGCCTGATATGTGAACAATGTCTTTACATCCCTTTTCTATCAGGTGAGTGGTGGCTGTATAGCCTCCTACATAATCATCTCCCTTAATTACTTTTACATTATAATCTTTGGGTACCCTGTCAAAAAATATTAATGGTATTTTGTTATCCTTGAATACATCGAAATGCGAAAAGTCGGTGGTATATAAGGTGGTAGACACTACCAAACCATCCACTCTTGCTGAATACAGCGTATTTACCAGCGCTACTTCCTGTTCATAGGAATCGTTCGACTGGCAGATGATGAGGTTATAACCATGCTCCTGCAGCTTATTTTGAATGATGGTACTGATGGTAGCAGGAAAGAACATGGAGATACGCGGCACAATGAGCCCGATGGTTTTGCTTTTATTATTGCGTAAACCGGCAGCCAGTGCATTGGGGCGATAGCCCAGCTTGCGGGCCATCTTCTTCACTTTATCTTTCGTACGTGCGCTGATGTTAGGATTATCATTCAGGGCCCGGGATACCGTAGATACAGAGAGTTTCAGTTCTTCTGCAATATCTACAATCGTTTTTTCAGTACGTTTGCTCATGTATAGCGGCTATTAGCTGTAAATGTTCTTTATCTTCCCATCCAGCCACCATCCACTGTAAGGATAGTGCCATGTACATAATCCGCTGCTTTTGAGGCGAGGAATATTACAGGTCCTGCAAAATCTTCCGGTTCACCCCACCTGCCTGCGGGAATACGATCCAGTATAGCGCTGCTGCGTTGCTGATCTGCCCTCAGGGCCGCGGTATTATCCGTGGCAATATAGCCCGGGGCAATGGCATTCACATTCACGCCTTTTGAGGCCCATTCATTGGCAAATGCTTTCACCAGCGACCCTACAGCGCCTTTACTGGCTGCATATCCCGGTACATTGATCCCGCCCTGGAAGGTGAGCAAAGATGCTGTAAAGATAACTTTTCCATTTCCACGGGCAATCATTCCTTTCCCGATTTCACGGGTCAGGATAAATTGGGCGTTCAGGTTGATGTTAATTACTTCGTCCCAGTACTCGTCCGGGTGCTCTGCGGCGGGCTTCCGGAGAATAGTACCCGCATTGTTTACCAGGATATCTATTACCGGCGCGTCCTGCTCCAGTTGCCTGATAAATGTATAAAGACTGGCCCGGTCGGAAAAATCGGATTGGTAGGCTTTAAAACTGCGGCCCAATGCCGTTACTTCCTTTTCCACTTCGCTGCCGTTCAGTTCCAGGGAGGCGGAAACCCCGATAATATCTGCACCTGCGGAAGCCAGTGCCACTGCCATTGCTTTTCCTATACCGCGTTTGCAGCCGGTAACCAGCGCAGTTTTTCCTTTTAACTGAAATAAATCCATGATAAATGAGAGGGTGCTTTTCAGCAGGCCATTCACCGGCCTGCTGAAAAAGTTATTGAATTTTTACCTGTAAAGGCTGTTTAATTTTTTGGGCAAATGTTTCCAGGTAGTGGAACCATTCTTCTGCTGAAGTGATCCTTCCGCCCTTGTTCCATGCAGCCCCGAAATAGTATTCATAGGGCTGTCCGTTTACGGCGGTTCCGGGGTTCAGCAAATGAATATGGTCTGTTTTCATACCGGGGGTTTCGCGGGCAAAAACGCAGCCTACGCCCAGCGTACCATCTTCTCCATGCACTGGTTCCCAGTAACCCATTACGCCTGTTTTTTCATCCAGCAGCACAGTACCTGGTTCTTTGCGTTTCACAATACCCGTTACCACCGGGATGTTATTCCCTTTGAAGCTGTATTGCACCTGCATTTTATTAAGTTGCGAACCTGCATCCAGCGAAATGGTTTTGGTAACTGTAACAGCAGTATTACCCGCCTGCCAGGTATCGTAGGTGAGGGAAAAAGTAGTGCGTAACGGACCGTTATCCAGTGTTTTCGACTGGCGGTAATTTTTAGGGAAGTAGATAGTGTCTACTCCGGATGGCGCTGTATCGCCTGCTCCCAGCGTTAGCCCTACGCTGTAATAATCCAGTCCCTGCCCGTTATCGTGGTGATAATTATCCAGTTTATACCAGGTATCAATTACCATATCGGTAGTACGTTTTGCCCATACATCAATACCATAGGCCATTTCCTTTGGCACCTGTTCAAGCGCTTTACCATACATACGATAGGCCATGCGGTCATTTTCCCAGGCATAGTCGTCTTTACGCTCCGGTACATAACGGCCGTAGGCTTTTGCTTTTACAGGCGAAGGAGTGCCTTCCACTACTGCTGCATATAAACTTGCCGCTGCCGGTACGGTTACCTGTAACAATATCTTTTTTGCAGATTTACCGCCTTCATAAATCAACTGGTAAGGAATTTCCTGTCCGCTCAATACATCTGTCACTTTGAAGCTCTTCAGGATTTGTCTGGATAGCTTTCCGCTGAATGCGGCATAAGGAATTTCTGTTACTTCTTCTATCCTGTTAATACCGGTATTATTTGAGATGACCAGGTGGGTTGCAGCACTTTTCCGGAGATCATACTTAATCAGTTCCGATCCCGCTAACAGGAACGCACCTACGCCATATACTTCTGTATCACTTGCTGTGGTTTTCCCCGGTGCAGCACCTATTTCCTGTACAAATCCCAGTTTGCCGTTCGGCTGTACGCAGCCGGTAAGCGCTTCCCAGCCTTTCCTTATCACCGGTAAAAATTCCTTCTCCGGCAGCAGGCCGTTATTCACACCCCACATTAACGCATATACGTAAAAGCCGGTACCGCTTGTTTCCTTTGCCGGGTAACTGTCCGGGTCCAGCAGGCTTGCATGCCAGGTACCATCTGCTGTTTGCAGTGCTGCTATACGGTAAGCCATTTGCTTATACAGATCCTGGAAACGTGCCTTGCCTCCGTAACCAGCCGGCATATTATCCAGCATACGTGCCAGGCCGCCCATTACCCAGCCGTTACCACGGCTCCAGTATACATTGGTACCATTCTTTTCTTTCTTACCGATGTAACTGCCATCACGGTAATAAAGACTATCCTGCTTGTTATACAGGTAATCGGTGGTTTTCCACCATAACTTATCTGCGGTTTCCAGGTAGCGGGGATCGCCGGTAGCAGTGCTTAAATAAGCCAGTGCCGGAGGCCCCATAAACAACGCATCACACCAGGCCCATTCCCGGTGATGAATACCATCTTTCCATTCGAGCGATTCCGTATGCGGCGCCGCAACAATACTATCGGCCAGCTTACGGAACTTCTCTGTCATCACCGGATCTTTATACACACTATTCAATTGCGAATACAACTGTCCTACGCAGTATTCATCTGCGAAAAAACGGTCCGGCCCCGTATTCCAGTCGTTATCTTTTCCTACCTGTACCAGGCGGTCAATAAAGAATGGATTGGAAGTTACCTGTGCCAGCGACATCATGCCGGCATACATGGCGCCATTGGTCCAATCAGTAGGTGCATGATTCCAGCCATTGGCCGTAATATGACGCCATTGCCAGGAAGCCACTTTTTCCATTTGCGCCCGTACAGCAGCCGCAGTATAAGCGTCGGCAGCAACCGCAGCATGCCGGCCGGTAACAGGTCCTGTTGCATACACCGGCAGGCCGGCTTGCAGGAAAGACAAGCCCAGCAAGCTTCCTGCGATAATTGTTTTCATCATCATGATAGCAGCTATTATCAGTTCATTAACGTAGTTCAGTGATCTTACAATGATCCATATCACCATAGTCCAGGTTTTCACCGGCCATTCCCCATATAAAAGTATAGTTACTGGTGCCTGCGCCGGAGTGGATAGACCAGGGCGGGGAAATCACCGCCTGTTCGTTCTGCATCCAGATATGACGGCTTTCCTGTGGCTGTCCCATAAAATGACATACAGATTGCCCTTCCGGTACTTCAAAATAAAAATACACCTCCATTCTGCGGTCGTGTGTATGCGCCGGCATGGTGTTCCATACGCTGCCTGGTTGCAGCTCTGTCATACCCATCTGTAGCTGGCATGTTTCCAGCACACTGTTCACCAGCAGTTTGTTAATGGTACGGTGATTGGAAGTTTCCAGCGCGCCAAGTGTTACTACTTCTGCTTCTTTTTTGGACACTTTACGGGTTGGATAACTATGATGTGCCGGTGTGGAGTTCAGGTAAAACTTAGCGGGCGTTTGCGGATTTTTACTGGAGAAGATCACCTGTTGTTTTCCTTTGCCGATGTATAACGCTTCTTTGTACGCCAGTTCAAACTTCTCTCCATCTACCTCTACTATTCCATCACCACCTACGTTGATCATTCCCAGCTCTCTTCTTTCCAGGAAATAAGCAGCCTTCAGCAGGTCAATTGTTTCCAGTGTTACCGGGCCTTTCACAGGCATTGCCCCGCCTGTAAGATAACGGTCGTAATGCGTATGCGTCCATGCAATATGATCTGCATCAAAGATCTTTTCCATTAAAAAGGCCTGCCTGAGTTGTGCAGTATCCATTTGCTTTACTTCAGCCGGACTGCTGGCATATCTTGATTCAAACGTAGTACTCATATCGTATTTTAATATTTCAGGTTATTGATAAGAATAGCTGAATACGGCCGTTCAGCTTAATAATTTCATGATAGTGTTTGCGGATGGTTTTTTGCTCCCTTATCGCTTCCGCTATGATCTCTTTGTGATAAAATCTCTCCGTTCCAATGTAGCTGCTTTTACAGGTTAAAAAGACAGTTCCATTACGT
>NZ_DATMTE010001015.1:0-2592 GCF_035564935.1 Chitinophaga sp.
TAGGCAGCGCCATAGAATGATTATTTAGCGGAAATGAGCCATAGTAGCAAGTTTAACAGCATTTTAACGGCCCGTTCACATAGTGATAAGTTTTATTTGACCAGAGAATGTTTATTTTAGCACACCTGAAAAATTATTAGCATGGAAAATACATCGTCCGACATCCGGCAACTGAATGAGAAGATCCACCAGGCAAGCGCTTTCGTGGACCTGCTCACAATGGAGTTAGGTAAAGTAATTGTTGGCCAGCGTTATATGGTGGAGAGACTGCTCATCGGTTTGCTGGCCCAGGGCCACGTACTGCTGGAAGGCGTACCCGGTCTGGCAAAAACCTTGTCTATCAAGTCCCTGTCGTCCGCTATCAACGCCAAATTCAGCCGTATCCAGTTTACGCCTGACCTGCTGCCTGCGGATGTGATAGGTACCATGATTTATAACCAGCAAAAGAATGAATTTGTAGTACGCAGAGGGCCCATCTTCGCCAACTTTATCCTGGCGGATGAGATCAACCGCGCCCCGGCAAAAGTGCAGAGCGCCCTGCTGGAAGCGATGCAGGAAAGACAGATCACCATTGGCGATTCTACTTTCAAGCTGGATGAGCCTTTTCTGGTACTGGCCACCCAGAACCCCATTGAACAGGAAGGAACCTATACCCTGCCGGAAGCGCAGGTAGACCGTTTCATGCTGAAAGTAGTGATCGGGTATCCTACAAGAGAAGAAGAAAAACAGATCATCCGTCAAAACCTGAACCCGGAACTCTCCACCCAGATACGGCCAGTTATCCAGCCTTCAGATATCCTGGAAGCACGTAAACTGGTAAGGGAAGTATACATGGATGAAAAGATCGAAAAATATATTCTTGATATCGTTTTTGCCACCCGTAACCCGGAAGACTATAAACTTAATAAACTGAAACCGCTGATCGCATATGGCGGATCTCCGAGAGCCAGTATTAACCTGGCCTGGGCTGCCAAAGCCTACGCTTTCATGAAGCGTCGCGGCTACGTGATCCCGGAAGATGTGCGTAATATATGCTTCGACGTTATGCGTCACCGTGTCGGTTTAACCTATGAAGCAGAAGCAGAAAACGTTACCAGCGAAAATATCCTGAGTGAGATCCTGAATGCAGTGGAAGTGCCATAGCAGCTGCAGGACCGGTCATTTTCCGTAATTAGTAACTCAAAAATTTTCCCATTGGATACGGCTGAAATATTAAAAAAGGTAAGGCAGATAGAGATTAAGACGAAAGGGCTTACCAACCACATATTTGCGGGTGAATACCATAGCGCGTTTAAAGGCCGTGGTATGTCGTTCAGTGAAGTAAGGGATTATCATTTTGGGGATGATGTAAGATCTATCGACTGGAACGTAACAGCCCGGTTCAACCACCCTTTTGTAAAGGTTTTTGAAGAAGAAAGGGAGCTTACCGTGATGCTGCTGGTAGATATGAGCGAAAGCTCCTCTTTCGGTACCAAAAAGCAGGATAAACGCGACCTGATCACGGAACTATGCGCTGTACTTGCTTTTTCTGCCATCAAAAATAATGATAAAGTGGGCGTTATCTTTTTCAGCGATGGCATGGAAAAATATATCCCGCCAAAAAAAGGTAAATCACATATTCTTTTCATTATCCGTGAACTGTTATCATTCACGCCTAAACGAAAAGGAACAAATATTAAAGAAACCCTGCGTTTCTTTAATAATGCTACCAAAAAAAGGAGCATTGTTTTTATGCTGAGCGATTTCTTATCCGGAAATTACCAGGACGCATTGAACATCGCCGCAAAAAGGCATGACGTGGTGGGGGTACAGGTATATGACCAACGCGATAAAGAACTGCCGCCGGTGGGCCTGATCCAGGTTGCGGATGCGGAAACCGGCGCCACACAATGGGTAGATACCAACGACCGCAGGGTGCGCCAGTATTATGAACAGCAATTCCTTCAGCATTCACAATATTGCAAAAACGCGTTCCTGAAAAGTGGCGCAGAATTAGTGAGCGTACGTACCGACGAGGATTATGTGAAAGCGTTGCAAACATTTTTCCTGAACAGGGCATAGATATAAAGGAGAGCAAATTAAACATGTATAAACAACAAGTTATAAGGCGTATATTTTTATGTTGTATACTGGGGCTGTTATTTCCCTTCTCCCTGCTGGCACAGCAGGCAGTAGATGTTACCGCCAAAGCAGATACCAGCAGTATCAGGATAGGCGAGCAGATAAAACTGCAGCTCACCGCCACGCTTACAGCGCAACAGTTTAAAGACGCTAACTTCAAAGTGCTCTTCCCGGTATTACCCGATTCACTGGATCATTTTGAAGTGGTAACCCGCTCCAATCTTGATACACTGGTAAACCAGGATCAACACGTACTTCATCAAACTTATACCCTTACCAGTTTCGATTCCGGGCATTGGGAAATTCCCCCGATGCATTTTGAAATATACAGCGGCGCCAATGCCACCGCCGACTCCGCGGTAACCCTGCCTATCGGGATAGATGTAAACACGGTAGCGGTAGATACCACCAAAGCATTCAAGCCTATTAAATCAATAAAGGGTGTTGCCTGGAGTATATGGGACTACTGGC
>NZ_DATMTE010001016.1:0-14500 GCF_035564935.1 Chitinophaga sp.
ATTTAACCTGGCGGCATCCTCGTCGGGGTTATCCAGGTTGATATTCGGGGCTATAAAACCGTGCTGCATCATGAGCATGGAGTATACGATTTCGCTGGCGCCGGCCATCCAGCATTCATGGCCGGTCATTGATTTAGTGGAGCTTACATAGGGCCTGGAGCCGCCAAACACTTCGTGAATCGCTTTGGCCTCGCTGGCATCACCGGCGGCGGTGGAGGTAGCGTGTGCATTGATATATTCTATGTCGCCCGGTTGTAAACCGGCATCCTGCAGGGCTATCTGCAGGGATCTTACAGGGCCGTCTACAGTTGGATTGGAAATATGTGCGCCATTGGACGAAAAGCCGTATCCCAGCACTTCTCCCAAAATGGTGGCGCCCCTGCGCTGTGCGGATTCCAGGCTTTCCAGAATCACGGTAGCGGCGCCGCCACTGGGCACCAGCCCGTCGCGGTCGCGGTCAAAAGGCCTTGAAGCACGGGTAGGATCATCTTCTCTTACAGAAAATGCGGCAATGGCATCAAAGTTTCCCATCCCGTATACATTCACTTCCTGGGCGCCGCCGCAGATCACGGCGTCCTGCATCCCGTTCCTGATAAACATATGTCCAAGCCCGATGGCATGCGAACCACTGGCGCAGGCGGCGCTTACGGTGAAGTTCACGCCCCGGAGCTTAAAAATGGTGGCCAGGTTCATATTTACCGTGGAGTTCATGGTCTGGAAAACAGACCCCGACCCCACCAGCATGGTATCTTTTTTTGCCCGCATAATATCATTGGCTTCCACCACCGGCTTCGCGGAGCTGTCGTTGCCATATAAAAGTCCTACAGGAGTGGAGTCGATATATTCAGGCGTCATTCCCGCCTGGGCAAGGGCCTCACGGGTGGCCATGTAGGCAAATTCCGCCTGCTCGGGCATCATCAGCCTCGCGCGGCGGTCCAGCAGCCCTTTGAGTTCGGGCCTTTGTATATACCCGGTTAACCCGGAACGGTATCCAAATGCTTTTCTTTCGGGATCCAGCACAATGCCGGATTTACCCTGGTACAATGAATCCCTCACTTCCTGCATATCCTTTCCGATGCAGGAATAGATTCCCATTCCAGTGATCACTACTCTGTTCATAGCTCTTAGCTTTTAGCGGTTAGCCTTTAGCCCGGTATACTGACGTTATTAAGTATGAAGCCCCCCATTGATGTTCAAAATTTCCCCGGTAATATAACCTGCCGACCTGGATGCCAGGAAGGCAACAGCATCTGCCACCTCTTCGGCAGTGCCAAACCGGTTCATCGGAACCTGTGCTGCCAGCTCTTTTTCATTGAGCTCAGCCGTCATATCTGTTTTAATGAAACCGGGTGCAACGGCATTTACCGTTACTCCTCTTTTGGCTACTTCCTGCGCCAGCGCCTTTGTAGCCCCAATAACCCCTGCTTTGGCGGCAGAATAATTGGTTTGACCGGGTAACCCTTTTATACCTGACAGCGACACCATATTGATGATACGCCCGTAACGCTTCAGCAGCATGCCATTCAGCACCTGCTTGGTGACGTTAAAAAATCCATTCAAACTGATATTGAGTACATTGCTCCATTGCCCTTCATTCATCCAGAACATCAGGGAATCTTCCCGGATGCCGGCATTATTCACCAGCACTTCAATCTGTTTTTCTTTATTGTTTTCCACCCAGCCGCCCAATACCTGCTGCACTTCAGCGGCATCGCCCACATTAAACGGTATCAGCTCGCCAGTACTGCCTTTTGCCTTCACAGCTTCCAGCGTTTCCAGCGCAGCAGCCTCATTTCCTTTATAATTGATCAGCACATGATAACCTGCTTCGGCCATCCTGATACATACTGCCCTTCCTATTCCTCTTGACCCTCCTGTTACTAATGCACATTTCATGAATTACAAATTACGAATTACGAATGACGGCTAACCACTATTGTTTGATCAGAACTGGATTGGCATATTCTTTACCAGGTAAGCTTTAATCTGCTGAAGATCTTTATAGCGGGGGCTGTCCTCAATAAATTTAGGGAAAATCGCCCTCACTTCCTGGTATACTTTGTGGGAGAATCCCGCCAAACGGTCCTGGCAATTCAGATAATCCACCGCCTGCAACATTGTCATCACCTGTATGGCCAATACCTGGAAAGTATTATCTATTACTTTGCCGGTCATAGTAGCGGCGTTGGTGCCCATGCTCACAATATCCTGGTTATCGTTGTTGTTGGGAATACTGTGTACATACATGGGGAACGACAATGTCTGGTTTTCCGCCACGGTGGAGGTTGCCGTAAATTGCACCCCCTGCATTCCAAAATTGAAGCCAAGTTTGCCCAGGTTCATGAACGGAGGGAACTTGTGGTTCAACTTTTCATTCAGCAGGTAGTTCAGCTGTCGCTCTGCCAGCATCGATAATTTGGTGATCGCTATCTTGATCTTATCCATCTCCAGGGAAACATAATCGCCGTGGAAATTTCCGCCATGGAAAACGTTTTCCAGGTGATGATCCACTACAGGATTATCGCTCACGGAGTTCAGCTCCTGTACCACCAGTTTTTCTGCCTGTACAAGGGTATCGTAAACGGGGCCCAGGATCTGCGGAACGCAGCGCAGGGAATAATACTCCTGTACTTTATCTTTAAAAATCTCTTCTTCCAGTTCTTTATAAAGATGATCGGGGCGATGGCGGACCATTTTACTGCCGGTGAGGATTTCCCTCATTTTAGCCGCAATCTTTTGCTGGCCTTCATGCTTTTTCACGGCATTCAGTTCGGCAGACAGGTGGTCGTCGAATGCCTCCACTATTTCATTGATCATGGCAGATAATACCACAGACCATCCCAGCAGTTTCTTTGCTTCAATCAGGTTTACCAGCCCGATACCCGTCATGGCCGATGTACCGTTAATAATGGCCAGGCCCTCTCTCACGTGAATGCCTATGGGCTTCAGTCCCAATTTTGCAAATACATCTGCCGTAGGCTGATATTTATCTTCATACCAAACCTCTCCTTCGCCGATCAATACCAGCGCCAGGTGGGCCAGCTGTACCAGGTCGCCGCTGGCGCCTACGCCACCATGCTCAAACACACAGGGATATACGTTTTTATTGATCAGGTCTTTTAAAAGATGTACCACTTCCGGGTGAATACCGGAATGCGCCTGCATAAAGCTGCTCAAACGCGCTATCATCAAGGCTTTGGTATGCAAGGGCGACATACAGTTACCCGCCCCGGAGCTATGACTGCGGATCAGGTTATACTGCAACTGGAAAGTATCTTCATCGCTGATACGGTACTGGGCCATCGGGCCAAAACCGGTATTGATACCATAGATCAGTTTCTTTGCAGAAAACTTTTCAAGGAACAGAAAACTAGCTTCCACCTGCTGCAAAGCGGCTGTTTCCAACGTCAGCTCTTCGCCGCCCAAAAGGACCCTGTACACTTCTTCCAGGGACAGTGCCTTACTTCCTATTGCAACCATTTTATCTTAAATTAAATTATTTGTATATGTAAAAAAGTGCTCAAAATTAGCATAAAGCTAGATTTATCCAAATAAATAACAACCCCATTCATCGAATTACGGGTAATTACGCATGCGGTTATTACTTATCCGGGGAGGGGCGCAAGCCTATTTTTCTTCTTCTGTTGGTGTTGGCGGTGTAACCAGTACTTTATCGATACGATGTGCATCCATGTCCACTATTTCAAAAGTAAAATCTCTCCAGGAGAACTTCTCGCCTGTTTGCGGAATATGTTCCAGGTGATGCAGGATGAAACCTGCCAGCGTATCAAAATCCTGCTCAAATTCGGTCATCCAGTCTTCTTTATCAAATTCCTCCAGGAAATCATAAAAAGGTATCTGGGCATCTACCAGCCAGGTACCGTCTTCCCGGAGCACCATTTCATAATCGTCGCTTTCGGCTGTTTCCGGCATATCGCCTACAATGGCTTCCAGTATATCATTGAGGGTGATCATCCCCAGGAAGGTGCCATATTCATCCACAATAAAAGCGGCATGCAGGTGTGTTTCCTTGAATTTTTCCAACACCTGGTAAGCGGTATTATTTTCAGGTACAAACAGCGGCTTACGGATAATTTCCGGGAGCCCGGCGGCATCCCCGGATAATGAATACAGATCTTTAATAGTAATCAGTCCTTTGATGGTATCTATCTGCCCGTCGCATATCGGGTATACCGAGTGCAGGCTTTCAAGGATCCTTTGCCGGTAGGTGGCCGGATCATCGTTGATATCCAGCCAGGTAATATCATTACGGTAGGTCATGAGCGAGGTGATGTTACGGTCGCCCAGGTGAAATACCCGTTCTATAATTTCCTGTTCTGTTTCCTCAATGGCGCCGGAGCTGGTGCCTTCATTAATAATAGCCTTGATCTCTTCCTCCGTAACATGCGGCTCCCCGGATTTGAGGTTGAATAATTTTATGAGGGCAGCAGAAGAAACCGTTAACAGCCAGATGAATGGAAAGGTAAGCCAGGAAAGCACCTGCATGGGTTTGGCCATAAACTTGGCAATGGCCTCGGGCCTGGCCAATCCTATACGTTTAGGTACCAGTTCTCCCAATACCATGGAAAAATAAGTGATCACCACTACAATAAGAACAGTGGCCGCCACACTGCTGTAAGGCTGTATGAGCGGAAAGGTGTTGAGCCAGGCCATCACATCGGTTTTGATGTTTTCGCCTGAATAAATACCCGTTAAGATGCCGATCAGGGTAATACCGATTTGCACGGTAGAAAGAAAGGTGTCCGGATTGTTGGCGAGCTTTAAAGCTGCCTTTGCTTTTTCATCCCCTTTATTGGCCTGGTTCTCCAATCGGATCTTCCGGGCCGAGACCAATGCTATCTCCGACATCGAGAACAGGCCGTTCAATAAAATAAGGATGAGGATAATGACGACTTCCATATATAAAGCCTAAAAATAAAAAATTATTCAAATATCAGGGTCAGAAATGCCAGGATCAAACCTATGGCTATTGCCAGTATTTTTTTCCTGCTGAGTTCATGATGTTTTGTGCCGCTTTCATAAAAGATAGTAGTGGAAATATGCAGAAATGCCCCCACTACCAGCGCCACCACGTATAAAAGATAGTGCTGCACCACTTCGAAACGGCTGCCCAGCCAACCTGCCAGCACTGCTGCCAGCGGCGTTACCAGTGCAAAGATGATCAGTATCCGCCAAAGCTCCGCACGTTTCCGGTGCGTATGCATCATCACGGTGATCAGCGTTAATGCTTCGGGGATCTTATGGGCCGCCACTCCCGCCATCAGCGACGGCAATGCGGAATGATCGCTGTATTTAAATCCCAGTGGCAACCCTTCCATGAAAGCATGGATGGAAAGCCCCAGCAACAACGGCGTTACCGCAATATGGTGATGATGTTCCTGCGGCATATGGGTATGCCCATGCTCCATTCCATGGGAGAGCTGCTGCAGGAATACCTGCAGGAAAAATCCCAGCACAATATAAATACCCGCCTGGTGCCCCAGTTCCTCATACACTTCGGGCAGGAGGTGCATAATGATCACCCCGAAAAGAAAAGCCCCTGTAAATGCAAGCAGGTAAATAGAAAAGTTGGCATTAATGCGTTTTACTGTCATGGGTATCATCCCACCAGCAATGGTTGCAGCCAGTATCAGTATCAGATAATTCCAGTTCATGATGCGAGTTCAGACTCCAGTCTTATGCGGCGTTGAAAAAAACTACCGCTCAGCAGCCCGATTAAAATACCCAGTACCGCACCACCTGCTACATCGAGCGGATAGTGCACGCCTACATATATCTGTGCATAGCCTATAACAGCGGCCCATGCAAAGAATAACCAGGTGTACCGGTGAAATGCCTGTTTTAAAGTTATGAAACAAAATGTAGCCAGGGCAAAATGATTAGCGGCATGGTTGGAAGTAAAACTTCCGCTCATAGGGCAGTATACCACCAATACCCTGGCATAGTGCGATACCAGCGGGTCACGGCAGGGCCTCACTCTCCCAACGGCGCTTTTCAGGTACAGGCTGCTCTGGTCGGCCACGGCAAAGCACAGCAGGAAAAACAGTATCCAGAAAAGTCCTTTCCACCCATAGTTAATAGTTACAAACAGCCCCAGGAACAGGTACAACGGCGCCCAAACATAAGGCTCCCGCAGAAAAGGCAGCACCACATCCAGGAACCCATTGTACCACTGACCGTTAATATGAAAAAAAAGCCGGAGATCCCCGCGTAATATCGATTCAAGCATGGCTATGATTTTGTGGCGATGATGATCAGTCGCGGCGAACGCTGCTCATCATAGCTGTTAAAGTGATAGTCGCCGAATATTTCAGTTATTGCAAGCCCCTGTTTGGCAAACATGGCTTCAAACTCCGCCCTGGTAAAGGCGTTCACACTTTCGGTGTAAGTAGCGCGGCGCATTTTTTCCTTGTCCAGAACACTGATCTGCTTCATAAACTTATGCGCTTTCAGTTCCCGGCGGATATCAAATACGATGTTGTCTTTTTCCTTTACTTCATCGTTCACCAGGTGTGTAGCTACATAGTTGCTGTTCAGGTAGTCCAGTACCAGTTTACCTCCCGGTTTCAGCGCATTGGCGAGGGTGCGAAGAGCGTTGTCATTTTCGCGCTGCGTTTCAAAGTAACCGAAGCTGGTAAAAAAGTTAAATACCACATCAAAATAGTTCACCCAAAAAGGTAAACGCATATCGTGCTGAAAAAAGCTCAGGTGGTCGCTTTCCAGCTTTTTTGCCACATTAATGCTTTCAATAGACAGATCGATCCCGGTTACATAGTAGCCCTTATCTGCCAGGTATTTGGCATGCCGCCCCCTTCCACAGGCCACATCCAGCATTTCCGCATCCGGTGCGGGCTGCAGGTAGGTGAGCAACTTATCGATAAATGCCGCAGCCTCCCTGTCATCCCGGTTATTGTACAACAGGTGATAATAGGGAGAATTAAACCAATCTTTAAACCATAGTTTATCTACTTCCATATTTTGTGCAGCTATCAACAAAAGGTAACAGCTATTTTTTATTATTAAACATCAAATATCGCGTGCTTTCGTAAAAGCCACGTGTTAAATTATCAAGGCTTTTTGCGGTATCCGCCTGCTCTGCAAGGATGTTCTTCAGCGGCGCACCGTGCAGATCATACAATGCTGTAGCATTTGTGACCATATTTATTTCATACAGGTAACGATCGCCCAGCATCGCGTAAAAAGGCATCTGATTACGCAGGTAGGTCATGAACACATACTTACCGTTCACCCGGGTACTGTCGAAAAGATCTGTACCCAATGTATAATTCCTGTAAGGCATTCCCACCATTTTCGCTACTGTAGGATACACATCCAGCAGGCTGCCGGGCGTGTTTACCGTTTGCGGCGCCAGGTGTTTCGGGCTGTACATGAACGCGGTAACATGCACGCCGCCGGTAGACAACTCATATTCCGGCAGCGGCATAAAGCTGTAGGGATTGAGCACACAGTTATGATCTCCGAAAAATACAAAAATGGTATTATCAAGATAGCCATCTTTACGCGCCATGTCGATAAGATGCCCTACGTTATAATCTTCATACCTCAGGGCATTGAACTGGTCTACCGACACAAAGCCCGATTGTTTAAACTTTTTCATGTCCAGCTCTTTCTCCGTCACCTTTTTAAAATCGCCGGCGCCACCGGTGGTAGTGTAAGGCGGGTGATTATCTGCCAGCTGGAGGAAGGCCACAAAGGGCTGCTTCTTATCATTATCTTCCTTAAAAATACCACTCGCTTCGGTGATCAGGTCATAATCGGAGATCCCCCATACATCAGCCTTCCCGGATTTATACATCCCTTCTTCATAAATGCGGATCCCTTCCACATTGTTGGTAAACACCGCGCGGATATTGGCCCAGTTGGTATTGCCGCCCAACAGGTACAATTTATCATATCCTTTGAACTGGTCCATTACAATGCGCTGGTCCAGCATTTTTGGATGACGGCTGGCCGTTTTCACGGCAGTGATATCTGGCAAACCGGTATGCACGCCAAATACTGTTTTGGCTGTACTGATGGCCGGCACATAAAAATTTTTGAACAGGATACCGCTGTCGGCCAGCCGTTTCATGTTGGGCGTAGCCTGCATGGGATTGCCATACATACTGGTTACTGCTGCACCGGTAGATTCCAGCATTACCAGCACCACGTTGAGGCGGGGCTTGCTGCTATCGCCCGCCACGGTACGCACGTATTGCAGGTTATTCACATCGGCGGAGTCCACTTTAAGATAGGAAGCCACGTATGGATAATATTTTTTGGTAGCCTCCAGGTTGTAAGTGTCGCCTTTTACAGAAAAGTTAGACGCAAAGTACAGGATGGGATTGAGTCCCAGGCTGGTTACACCGTTATCGCGGGTAAACATGGCCTGGCTCCAGCGAAGCGGGAAATAAGCAATATTCCCATAGATCCCCGCTGCGAACAGTAATACCATCCCGATCACATAACCGGTAAAAGGCCATTTGCGCAGCTGGATGGCCGGTTGTGCAGCAAATTTCTTCCAGGTGGCCTTCTGCAGGCGGTATACCAGGAACATAAATACAAAAATCCCCAGGGCGCCTCTTACTACCGGGTAGCTTTGCCATACCATCCGGGCGTTATCCGCCCGCTCTCCTTTTGCCAGGAACCTCAATACAGAAGGGTCCAGGCGCTGCCCCAGGTAATCGTAATGGCCGAGGTCGAGAATATAAAGAAGGGTAAGCAGCAGGTAAATAAGAAAGAAGTAAGTAAAATTGATATTGCGCAGCGCCCGCGAGGTGAAAAATTTATTCCGGGTAATCAGCGTTAATAGCAATATGGGGATCATGAGGTAAAGTGCCAACCGGAGGTCAAATCTTAATCCCAGGTTCCAGGCTTTGAGTATCGCTGCATGCTCTGTAATGGTGGTTTTGAAGAAGAACAGGTAAAATATAGCCCTGAACATTACCATTAGCAAGAAGAGGTAAAGCGTTTGAACAAACACATAACGAATATACCGGGGTATATTCTTCCACGAGTATTGCATGTAACGTATAGCTGTTTTTTAAAAAGCGTAGCTGCAAATATAGTGAAAAGTGGATGTGTAAAATGTAAAAATAGGGATAACACCGGCTTGTAACCGGTCATCTTTTCATAATTAGGATTTCTGGAATGGATTTTTTTATATTTGCCTTCCTTTAAAAATTGAATCTTGTGGCACTGATCAAATCGATATCCGGCATACGCGGAACCATAGGCGGTAAGCCCGGCGAGGGACTTTCTCCATTAGATGTGGTAAAATTCACCGCTGCCTACGGCACCTGGCTCAGCCGGCAAACAGACAACCGTAAGGTGGTAATAGGCCGTGATGGCCGTATTTCCGGCGAAATGGTAAAAAACCTGGTAGTTTCCACCCTGAACGGGCTTGGGATTGATGTAGTAGACCTCGGTTTATCTACCACTCCTACCGTGGAACTGGCGGTTACGATGGAAAATGCCGCCGGCGGTATTATTCTCACTGCCAGCCATAACCCTAAGGAATGGAATGCGCTGAAGCTGCTGAACAGTAAAGGCGAATTTATTTCCGGGGAAGATGGCGCCCAGCTGCTGGAGATAGCAGCACAGGAAGACTTTAACTTCGCAGACGTAAATAAACTCGGCGCCTACACTGCCGACGATTCTTACCTCCAGAAACATATCGACCTGGTAGTGAACTATCCGCTGGTGGATGTGCCTGCCATTAAAGCACGCAACTTCAAAATTGTGGTGGATGCCGTAAATTCTACCGGCGCTTTATTTGTTCCGCCCCTGCTGAAAGCCTTGGGTGTGGAAGAAGTAGAAGTGCTGTTTGCAGAAGTAAACGGAAAATTCAGCCATAATCCTGAACCGCTGGCAGAAAACCTGACCGCTCTTTCCAATGAAGTAAATAAATCCAATGCCGACCTCGGTATCGCCGTTGATCCGGATGTGGACCGCCTTTGCTTTGTTTGTGAAGATGGAAGCATGTTTGGCGAAGAATATACCCTGGTGGCAGTAGCCGATTACGTGCTAAGCAAAAGAAAAGGGAATACCGTTTCCAATATGTCGTCTACACAGGCGCTGAAAGATGTAACGCTGAAGCACGGCGGAGAATACACCCCTTCCGCAGTAGGCGAAGTGAACGTGGTAAAGAAAATGAAAGACACCAACGCGGTGATCGGCGGAGAAGGCAATGGCGGTATCATTGTTCCCGACCTGCATTATGGTCGCGACGCCCTGATCGGTATCGGTCTTTTCCTGAGCCACCTGGCGCATAGCAAAAAAAGCATCAAAGCCTTACGCAACAGCTATCCCGACTATTTTATCTCCAAAAATAAAATAGAACTGGATAAAGGTGTGGATGTAAAAACCATCTTCGAAAAGATCAAGGTGAAGTATAAAAACCAGCCTTTAAATTCAGAGGACGGATTGAAAATTGAGTTCGATAAAGACTGGGTACATCTGCGCACCTCCAATACGGAGCCCATTATCCGTATATATGCAGAGAGCCAGAACGAAACCACTGCAGATAACATTGCCAAAAGGATCATGCAGGACATTAAAGAGTTCATGCACTAATCGCCTTCGGCGATGCGCGGATTTTGTCTGACTCAGGATCAAACTGATTACGCTGATTTCCCTGATTTGATTACTTTGGATTTAAAATGATTTGGGAAGATTTAAGCGGATTTTGTCTGACTCAGGATTAAACTGATTTTGCTGATTACCTGGATTTTGTTTTTTGGATTTTATAAATGATTAAGGGAGATAAAAGCGAATATATCCGCTTTTATCTCCCTTCTTATTTAAAATCAGTAAAATCAAAAAAATCCAGCAAATCAGTAAAATCAGTAAAATCAGCGTTCCAAGACAAAATCCGCGTTTACATTAATTCCTTGAGCTTCTCCACTACTTTGTCCACTTCTTCTTTGGTATTGTTTTTAGAGAAGGAGAAACGCACTGCAATTTGGTTAGGATTGCTATTAATGGCGCGAATAACGTGTGATCCCGCATTGGCGCCGGAGGTACACGCACTGCCGCCGGAAGCGCAGATACCGTTGATATCCATATTGAACAGGATCATTTCCGTTTTCTCGGATTTGGGAAATGCCACATTCAATACGGTGTAAAGGCTACGGCCATGCAGATCGCCATTGAAAGCTACATCGGGGATATGCTTCGTCAGCTGTTCTGCCATGTACATACGAAGGCCGTTAATATGGGCACTGTGTTCTTCATGGTAAGTGGTGGCCAGTTCCAGGGCTTTTGCAAAACCGATGATGCCATACAGGTTTTCTGTGCCGGCCCGCATGTTACGTTCCTGGCTGCCTCCCTGGATGAAAGGCGTTATCTTAACATTTTCATTGATATACAGGATACCTACTCCTTTAGGCCCGTGGAACTTATGCCCGGCGCCGGTAATGAAGTGTACAGGTGTATTACGGAGGTCAAAGGGGTAGTGACCTACGGTTTGTACCGTATCCGAATGGAAAATAGCGTCAAACTCCTTGCAGAGGTTCCCAACGGCATGAATATCCAGCAGGTTGCCGATTTCATTGTTGGCATGCATGAGGCTTACCAGGCAACGCTCTTCCGAATTTTGCAGCAATTCCCGCAGGTGGTCCATATCAATATGGCCGCTGGGCAATACATTTACAAAAGAAAGGGCTACGCCATCGTGGTGGTGCAGGTATTCCACGGTGTGCAGGGTAGCATGGTGCTCAATAGGCGAAGAAATGATGTGCTTGCAGCCCAGGTCTTTTACCGCAGCATTAATGGCAGTATTACTGCTTTCTGTGCCGCCGGAGGTAAAAAAGATCTCTCCCGGGTGTGCGTTTAATGTTTTGGCGACTGATTTACGTGCGTTTTCGATACCCAGTCTTGATTCCCGTCCGTAAGAATAGATGGAGGAAGGGTTACCGAATTTTTCCGTCATAAAAGGCAGCATTGCTTCTAACACCGCCGGATCCAGCGATGTGGTAGCTGCATTGTCGAAGTATATTCTTTCCAATGTTTGGTGGTTTTTGATAAAAGAATAATAATTAATGGTGGTTGGTGGTCTTAAAAGGTAGCGAAGTTCCGAAAATTTTGGGATTTTTGATTTTGGTTTTTTATAAGCGGAAATTTAAAAGGAAACAACCCGCTTATAGCATTGCAGCGCGTTGTTCACCTTTTAAATCACATCTCCCGAAGGGAAAATATATTAAGAATTTCTGTTAATCACGTCATAGAACCGGTCGCGGTACCCATCGGAAATGGGAATGGACTGGTTGGCGATCATCACGGTGTTCTTCTCTACGCAGTTTATCTTATTCAGGGAAACCAGGTACGACCGGTGTACCCGGATGAATTTATCGGCCGGCAAACGGGTTTCAAATGATTTCAGGCTGCGCAGCGTAAGTACGGGCAGGTTATGTGTATAAATCTTCGTATAGTCTTTCAGTGCTTCAATGAAAAGAATGTCTTCCAGGTTGATCTTAATGATCTTATATTCTGTTTTTATGAAAATGTAGTCATTTACCCAGGCATCCATGGCGATGGCGTTATTGCCGGCGCTTACATTTTTCTGCTGGGAAACAGACCAGGTTTCGCTGGCTTTGGCGGCAGCCTTCAGGAAACGTTCAAAAGGAACGGGTTTCAGGAGGTAATCCACCACATCCAGGTTAAAGCCATCCAGGGCATACTCCCCGTAAGCGGTGGTAAACACTACCATGGGTGGGTACTTAAGGGATTTGAGGAACTGGATGCCCGTGATGTCGGGCATTTTGATATCGAGGAATACCAGGTCTACCGGTTCATCCTGGATGAAGCGTAACGCGGTGGCCGCGTTTTCGAATTTGCCGGCCAGGCTCAGGAAAGGAACCTTGCGGATATAATCTTCCATGATTTCCAGCGCCAGTGGCTCGTCGTCCACAGCAATACACTTTATCATTTTTTCAACACAATTTTAAGATCAACAATAAATTGGTTTTCGGTTTCCGTGATATCGATCTCGTGTTCATGCTCGTAAAGCAGCGCCAATCGTTTTAATACGTTGTCGAGGCCCACCCCGCCCCTTTCGGCTACCCGTTCTTTAAAGTGACTGTTCTTAACTGTTAATCTGATCATATCTTCAGTTGTAGCAATGTCTATATCTATAAAGGAATCCTCTGTATAACTGATCCCGTGTTTAAAGGCATTTTCCACAAAAGGCACCAACAGCATCGGCTCAATCTGCACACCATCAGCATTCCCGGTAAGCCGGTAACTGATCTCTATGTCCTTTGGCAATCTTAAACGTTGTATCTCAATGTAATCATGCAGGTATTTCAGTTCGTGCGAAAGCAATACCCTGGCTTCATTGGACTCATAGATCATGTAGCGCATAATGGTTGACAGCTTCAGAATGGCATGTTCTGTTTGCGCCGATTGTTTATGAGCCAGCGAGTAAATAGTATTCAGACAGTTAAAAAGGAAGTGAGGATTAATCTGCGACTTTAAAAATTTTAATTCCGCATTTAATTTCTCCACTTTCAGTTCTTCCCGCTGTTTTTCGCTTTTAAACCATTCAAGGGCGATCTTTATAAACCCGCTCATAAACAGCATGAGCAATGCAAAAAATCCGGATCTTCTCAACACTTCCGGAAAAAAAAGGTACTCCAGGATGCTTGGTCCGTCCGCATCTATCAGCGGCATTACCGGCCCGGGTAATGTAGGCATAGGAACCGCACTGGCAATGGCAACACCCGTGGTATCCAGTGTTCCGGGAGGCGCTGCAGTTACCTTGCCTGCTTCTATAAAACCCGCCCTCATCATCATACGACGACGGTGAAACGGTGGAAAGTTGTCGGATGTTACTTCTGAATTGTTAAATTTTTTATCCATGCGTATGGTCATCATCGGATGTCCCCTGTGCGCGTAGTTCCGGAAGAAATAATAATTTAAGGCCGCCTGCTGCAGTGTAATAAAAACAATCAGCACCACAATGCTGCTGAGATAAACAGCAATCTTTTTCCCGTTAAAAAAACGGGGTATCAGCACATAAATATTGAGGTAAAAAATACCAATGAGAAACAGGTTATCAATCAGTTCTTTTATAAAGAAACCTGTATGCAGGATCTGGATACGATAAATAAAAAAAGGGAAAAACAGAAAGCACGTCCAGCCAAGGATGTGCAGTGAAACGAGGAAGGGACGACTTCTGATAATCCGTTTGAAATTTAGCATCACTTTGTTTGATGCGATAAACTTACACCAGATAGGGTTAGGCTTGTGTTAAAATTTGTTAATCCGATATAAGGGTTTGTTAAATTTAATAAAGAAATTAAAAACAGCTTAAAATGCGCACGAAGATTGTCTGACTCAGGATTAAACTGATTACACTGATTACCCTGATTTGATTTTTGAGATTCTATAAATGATTAAAAATGATTTGGGAAGATTTAGGCGAAATTATTCGCTTAAATCTCCACAAATCATTTTTAATCCAAAGTAATCAAATCAG
>NZ_DATMTE010001017.1:0-3747 GCF_035564935.1 Chitinophaga sp.
ATACCTTACCGGTAAAGGTATTATCCTCCCCATGATCCTGCTCGGGTGGGGTATTTTATATTTTTTTTAATTTTTTTTCGAAAGATATAGGTACTCTCTGCCTGCTAACGGTACGTATAAGCAAGGGGCTTTCTGTAACCAGGCAGTTCCACGTAAAGTCAACTGAATTTCCGAATGCTTTAAAACGAGGCCGTTGTCCACATCAGAAAAACTTACCTACTTATTGGAACAGGTGCGGCTACGCCGTGCCACCACTGCGGAGTACCGGGAACTGTTGCAACTGATCAGCGATGATGAGTCGGGTGAAATAGTGAAGCTGCTGGATGCCTTTCATAGCGCCAGCGCGGCAGCCGATGCAGGCAATGCCGGTTACGACCATGCCTACTGGCAGCAGGCTGTAAAAGAAATACTGGATGCCGACCAGCCCGCACGGGAGCTTGTAATATTACCTGTTAAAAGCCGGGTACATTTCCTGCAACGTTACTGGTGGGCTGCCGCCTGTATTATCCTGCTCACGGCAGGCGCTTATTATTTATCCAGGCAAACACAACAACCGGTTATGGTAAACAGGGCGCCTGTAAAAGATGTAGCGCCGGGCGGCAACAGGGCCGTGCTCACGCTTTCCGATGGCTCTGAAATCACGCTGGACAGCGCCGGTAACGGCGTACTGGCCCAACAGGGTAACACCAGGATCACCAAGCTGAATAATGGGCAACTGGCCTACAGTGGCGCCGGTAACCCGGAAGGGAAAGTACTGTACAACACTATGAGCACCCCGCTGGGTGGACAATACCAGCTGATTTTACCGGACGGCACCGGCGTATGGCTGAATGCCGCTTCTTCCATCAGCTACCCTACTGCATTTACCGGTAATGAAAGAAGCGTAACCGTTACCGGTGAAGCATACTTTGAAGTGGTTAAAAATGAAAAAATGCCTTTCCGCGTAAAGGCAGGCAACACCACCATTGACGTATTGGGTACACATTTTAACATTAACGCATATAAAGATGAAGCCAGCATTAATACCACGCTGCTGGAGGGCGCTGTACGGGTAAACGTTTCTCAACAGCAACAGCAGCTCCGGCCCGGGCAACAGGCCAGGGTACCGGCAAACGGGACATCCATACAGGTTGTGGACCATGCCGATATTTCCGAAGTGATGGCCTGGAAAGCAGGTTTCTTTTCTTTTAATGATGCAGACCTTCCCACAGTAATGCGCCAGTTATCGCGCTGGTACAATGTGGAAGTAAAATATGAAGGCAACATTCCCCAAAGGGTATTTACCGGGGAAATAGGCCGGAACCTCACATTATCACAGGTATTAAAAGGACTTACGAAAACACGTATTAAGTACAGGATAGAGAATGGTAACAGGATTGTTATCCAGCCATAGTTATGAACAATGAAAAAATAAGAACAATGAAAAGATCAAAGCTATTGCCAGCGGCGCACTACGCGTATTGAATAAAAAACCGGGGCTGAGATTGGCGTCCTACCCCGGCTATAGTTCAATTTCATCAACAAACAAGTCGGTAAACATTATTTATTAATTCAACCAAACATTGCAAAAGTATGCAACTTAAGGCTATTTGTAATTCCGGTACCCGCAGATATTGGAAATTTGCGGGGCTCTCAACCAAAACACTGTTAGTTATGAAGCTAACTTCATTTATGCTGCTCATTGCCGCCCTGCAGGTAAGTGCAGCAAGCAGCGCCCAAACGGTGACCTACTCCGCCAGGGAGGTGAGTCTCCAGAAAGTGCTGAACGTGATCAAGGCGCAAACCGGTTACGTTTTCTTTTACGATAAGGAGGATCTGAAAAACAGTACCCCCGTTTCGGTAAACATAAAAAACGCATCGCTGCAGGCAGCCATGGAAGCGGTATTGCAAAAGCAACCGCTTAGCTTCGAGATCCAGGGCAATACCATCTTCATTACAAAAAATGAAAAGCCGGCAGCAGCACCGGCAGCTACACCGCCTCCCCCGGCTGTTACCGGCAAAGTAGTAGACGATGCAGGGGCGCCCATTCCCGGGGTTTCCATTGTAATAAAGGGAACACAGAAAGGCGCCGTTTCCGGCCCGGATGGCACTTTCCAGCTCACAAATGTACCCGATAACGCGGTATTGGTGATAACCAGTATCGGCTATATCACCAAAGAAGTTACGGTAGCAGGAAAAACAGTGATCAATATTTCGCTGGCGCCCGATGTAAGCGCGCTGAAACAATTTGTGGTAGTGGGTTACGGCACACAGAAAAAAGCCAACCTTACCGGTTCCGTTACTTCCATTGGTACAGAACAGCTTACCAACAGGCCGGTAACCAGCCTGGGTAACGCCCTGCAAGGTACCATGCCAGGCATCACCGTTACAGCAGCCAATAGTGGTCAGCCCGGCGCTGATGCCGCCAAGATCAATATCAGGGGCATTGGAACCTTAAACAACGCCGACCCCGTAATTGTGATAGACGGCGTGGTTACTAACCTGAGCAGCCTTAATAATATTAACCCCGACGATATTGCAACGCTCTCGGTACTGAAAGATGCGGCATCTGCTGCCATTTATGGTTCCCGTGCAGCCAACGGCGTTATTCTCATCACTACCAAACAAGGCCGTAAAGGTCCGCCGCAGGTAGTTTACAACGGCTATGTAGGTAAACAGAAAGCAACCGGCTTACCTGACTTTTTACCCTCCTGGCAAGCGGCTACTTTATACAACCAGGCGCTGAGCAACGAAAATAAAGCAGCCCGCTGGACAGATGCAGAGATCCAGAAATTCAAAGATGGCTCCGATCCTTTCAATTATCCTAATACCGACTGGCTCGACCTGTTTTACCAGGGCAGCGGCTTACAGCAGAATCACTATGTGGGCGTTTCCGGTGGAAGTGAAAATACACAGTATGCCTTCTCTTTAGGCTTATTTGATGAGAATGGTCTGGTGGATAAAACAAATGCAAAACGTTATACCAGCAGGTTGAATATCACTTCCCAGATCAACGACAAGGTGAAAGTAATTGGTAATCTCGCCTTTACTTCCTCCGGCAGAAATGAGCCCAGCAACCCTTACACCGGCGATTTTACACAATTGGTAAGACAAATCAACCGCATCTCCCCTACCATTCCTTACAAATATGAAAATGGCTACTACGGTTATATTTCTGATGGCAGCCCCATGGCATGGCTGGAAGGAAACAGCCTGAATAAGTATAATAACTACGACCTGGTAGGTAATGTAGGGGCAGACTGGGAAATTGTAAAAGGATTGCATTTCAAACCTTCCCTTGCTTACCTGATGAAGATCGGCCACAACAAAAAATTCATTGCTGATCAGCAATATTATGATGCCGCAGGTAATAAAACATTTTACCAGGGACCCAGTTATGTAACCGATGAAAACAGTTTCGCCAACACCGTTACACAGCAGGCATTACTGGACTACACCAAATCCTTCAGTAAACATAACTTCAAAATACTGGGCGGCTACTCCCAGGAGCTAACCAAATTCAGTTTTGATGATGGCTACCGGAAAGGTTTCCTGAACAACCAGCTTACCGATATAAACCTGGGCTCAACAGACGGGCAGAAAGCGACGGGGTATTCCTACGAACTGGCGCTTCAATCCTATTTCGGCCGGTTGAACTACGACTACGATGGCAAATACCTGTTCGAAGCCAACCTGCGGTATGATGGTTCTTCCCGTTTCTCTCCGGCCAACAGGTGGGGCCTGTTCCCTTCCTTCTCTGCCGGCTGG
>NZ_DATMTE010001018.1:0-8212 GCF_035564935.1 Chitinophaga sp.
GGTGTATGCCGCTTTTGCATTCATAGTTGCAGTTTCAATAGCATCCTTTTCACCCTTTTTATCAGTCCTGATAAAAAGGGTATAATCGTTCTTCTTCCCTAATCCGCTTATTAACAATTCTTCTTCTATAATAATACCATGTGTTGGCTGAATGGGTGAAATTTTAACGGTTATTGCGGGTTTATAATTTAAAACTAACGCATATTTAACCCGAAGACCGCTAAAAAATAGCGCCTGTAAAACACAGGCGCCACTAATAAAACAGATGCTTGTTTCCTATTTACGCTTTATGATCCAGTAGCAGGTTGATCATCATTTCCAGCAGCGGCTCATTGTCGCTATCAATCCTGAAATCGGCAAACAAAATGCGCCCTTCCTGGTCGATCAGGAAGTTTGCCGGAGCGCCATCGCGATTATCAAGATTGCCTTTCACCCGGCCGGGCACATCTTCGAGCGGTGTAAAGCTATAGCCACTTTTTTTCATGAAAGAAGCAACATACTCATTTTGCTCAGGTGCAATGTTAATGCCTACGTAGCTTACTGGTTTGCCTTTAAACTTCCGGATCACACTTTCGAAATGCGGAAATTCTGCGCGGCAGGGGCCGCAACCCGGGAACCAATAAGTAAGCAGCACTACTTTACCCTTATAATCCGACAGGGAAGTTTTCCCCGTTGTCAGGTATGGTTTTAAGGTAAAAGGAGTTGCCTGTTTGGATGCGGCTAACAAACGCTGATAGATATCTGCATTTATTTGTACCTCGTTTTTACCAAGCCGGCTGCCATAACCGGAGATACCGGCTTTTATTTTGAGACCGGCTCTTCTTACAAAAGCCGCTATCAGGCTATCATAGGCCGCGGCAGGGGTTACAGACATGGCTATGGCGTCGGCTTTTAAGAGTGTAACGTCTTCAACAAAACCGTCGTACCAGGGTAGCTTAATGGCAGAAAGAATGGAAAGCGCCGCAGCGCCTTTTTTTTGCTCCAGCAAACCATTGACCTCGGCCACCTGTTCTGCCAGTTTTACTTTAGCAGGCCAGGGGGAATCTTCGCCATCTTCCGTCTTTTCCTTTGACATTTCTTTGGCAAGGGCGGCCGCTTGTGCCGTGTTGCTATGTATCAGAAGATCATAGTAACCATACATGCCACTGGACGACCATCTATATTTGGCTACCGGGTAACTGTTTTTTAATAACTCGTATATTTTCATTTTATACGGGATGTCTTTCGATTTGGCGGCAAGCCAGTAAAGGGATTGAGCGCCCCGTTCGTTTTCAGGAAAACGTTTTGCCACTTCCAGGCTCATTTCCTTGTATTTTTCCTCGTCCGTATCCTCGAAAGACATGGCATAGTAGAAAGCAAATGCGGCATTGGACGGATCAGCTTCTGCTGCCTTTTGCAGGTATTTACGGCCAGCTTCAAAATCTCCCCAGCGGTCGGCGTCAAACCATAAATCTCCCCAGGCTTCTGCCAGTTTTGGATCAAGTTCAACGGCTTTTAACAGGTAAGGTTTTGCCTTCGGGCTTTCCGCATCGGCCAACGCATTGCCAAGGGCAAAGGGCACGGTAGCTGATGCAGGGAATTGTTTCATCCATTTTTCGTATTGGGCAGCCGTGGCGGGCTTGTCGGCCCCCACAGCTTCAATATAGGCTTTGTGTGCGCTTAAGCTGTCCGGCGTTTTCTCAACTGCTGTTATTAATTTTGTCAGTGTAGCCTTGTCCGTTACAGTTTTCTTTTCGGAATGCTGGGCATATCCTTCCGGCAGGCCGGTGAAGAATAATGAGGATGTTGCGAAGGCAACGATACCAGCTAGTTTTAGTTTATGAAGGATCATTGTGAATAGTTTTAAAACATAAGATTGCGGTTATTTTAAAACGGCGGCCAGTTTTGCATCCAGTACGGCGCCATCTATCTGTCGTTCCAGTATCTTTCCATCAGGGTCTACCAGGAAATTGTCGGGGATGGGCGTAACGCCATATAACCTGGCCAGACTAATGTCTGAAGGGCGACTTTTATCAACGACATCCCGTACATTTATCCAGGCCAAATTCTCTTCCTTTAATGCTTTTTCCCACTTACTTTTATCAGCATCCACAGAGATGCTTAAAATGGTAAACCCTTTGTCTTTATATTTTTCATAAGCTGCTTTCAGCGCCGGGATCTGCTTACGGCAAGGTACACACCAGCTGGCCCAAAATTCGAGCAGTACGTATTTCCCCCGGAAGCTGCTGAGGCTTACCGGTGTTCCGTTTGCATCATTAATAGTAAATGCAGGAGCGGGGTTACCAACGGCGGTACGTTGCCTTCCATTGATGGTTTCAAAAGCAGCTTTTACATCCCTCGTGTTTTTCAATTTTTCATCCAGGTGTGCGTAGGCAGCAGCCAGTCTTTCCAGTGGCGCGCTGGTAGAGATCACATAAATAAAGCCGGCGCTGTTCAGGGACCCCGGATGCGCTTCAATAAATGCAAGTTTGTCGAGCATGATGGAGTCGCTGATCAGCGTCAGGGCTTTATCGAGCTGTGCCTGCGCTGCCGTATCAGTTGTTTCCCGGTATGCCTTTGCCATACTTCTCCTGCGCTGGTATCTTCCTTTTTCTGTGGCAGCCAGTTCCTTTACGATATCGTTTTCGGGGGTACCGGTAATCTGCACACCAGTAGAAACATCGCCTTCAATACTGATGGTGCCGGGTTCCAGCACAAAAGCTGCCAGCGAACCTCCGTTGGCAGTAGTGAGATAGGCTTGCCGGGCACTGTCTATATTTCCTTTAACAGAGAATTGCCCATTGCTGGCGACAGCCGTGAAGGAATCGGTTTTTACATCCCCTTTGTCATCTGCTATTTGTGCATATACAAGGATGCTATCACTTTTAAGGCCGGTAATATGACCTTTGATTTCAAATGATGACGGGGCCGGCGGTTGCTGGCAGGAAACAACGCCGAAGACCATTAATAACAGTGTTGAAAAAATACTGGTTGGTTTCATATAGTTGAATAATTAAAGTGTTTAGTAGGCATTTTGTTCAATTTCTCCTTTGCTGACATTAATTTCCACCGCGGAAATAGGCACGACCAGCCGTTTAGTGGTAAGGGTATAAGTTTTCGGCGTATTTACATCTACGCCGGTAGTTGTTACATTAAAAAAATCACGGGTCACCGTTACATCATCCGCAGGATCATCGTTTACACTGAAACGGCGGATATCGTACCAACGCATCGCAAAGGGCAATTCCCTTCTTCTTTCTTCCAACACTTTTTTAACGGCATCTTCCCTGCCGGAGGCAGATAGTGCCACATAGGTGCTCATGCGCTTCTGCCGTAATATATTTACGGTAGTCATGGCGCCGTTTACATCTCCCTGGCGGGCCTGGACTTCTGCTTTGTTAAGCAGTACTTCGGCAACGGTAAATCCTGCAGGCAGCTCGGAGCCATCATCAAAAATGGTGTACCTGTAGTTGACCGGAGACACTACATCCATTCGCCGCCCCCCGTTGCGGATCATAAAATGCCTGTAACGTAAATCATGCTGTTGGTCGTACAAGGCCAGCAAACCGGCGCTGGGTACAAACCATTGTGAAGAGTAATACGTGAACCTGGTATAGTAAAACTCCGGCCAGTAGAGAAACTTTGCGGGGGTCCAGGAGTTCAGCTCTATATACCGGAGGGTATCAGCAGGATTGGAATAAATAGCAGGAATACCCGGCGCCAATGTATTGTAGTCTACCAGTTTTGCTTTTGCAGTGGCCAGTGCTTTTTCTGCCTCTGCCAGGCTTAGGGGATAATTACCCGTGAAAAGATAGTAGCGGCTCATAAAAGCAGCAATGGCTTTTTTACTGATACGCCACGCACGGCGGGGATCTACGTCATCAACGGGTACCTTTTGTGCTTCTGTAAGGTCGGACTGTATGAAATCATAGGTATCCTTCAGGGTAGCACGTTTCAGGGATTCTTCGTAGGTAGTCGTCTTTTTTAAAGGGAGACCCAAACTGCCCATGTTGGCGTCGTTAAATGGCGCGCAATAATGGTTAGCCAGTACCCAGTTGGAATAGCCCCTGATAAAATAAGCATCCGCTTTTACCCGTTCTTTAGCAGCGTTATCGCCTGTAACCCTGTCTATATTTTCCAGGATAAGATTGGCGGTGAATATCTTCTTGTATTCACCTTGCCACAGCGCATCAGCCGAAGCATTGATAACTCCTTCCACACTAAAGATATAATACTGCAATATATCTGTAGAGAATGCATTCCGGTTGTTTTTATAAAGATCCCTGGTAACTTCATAATCATCTGTTGACAGTGCCGCAGTGCTGTTACCTTCTTCCGCAAACTGCATGGCGTTATCCACCAGGGCTTCCAGTTGGGCAACCGTTTGAATGCTCGCTTGTTTACGCGGCTCTTCTTCCAGGTATTTTTTACATCCTGCCAGCAGTGCCAGGCAGGTTATTATAATGAGTGATGATGATAATCGTTTCATACTTTAATATTAAAATTGAACATTTGCACCAAACGTATAAGATTGTACCGGCCTGTTGGTTCCCGGGAGCCAGTCGGGGTTATATCCTTTTTTGTTGGCTTTCCATATCAGTCCCAGGTCCCTGGTTTGCACAAACGCTTTGATACCCGCAAAGTGAATGGCTTTTACAAGGCTTTGCGGCAACGCATATTGCAGCGTCAGTTCCTTGCATTCCACATAAGAGGAATTTTCTACTAAAGAGCTTAAGTAGGGAGTATAACGATCCCACAGGTATAGTTTGGTTTCATTGGGCTTTGCGAAGCCCGGAATGTTTGGATTACCGGCCAGCACATCGTTGACATATTTATTGACAAAAGTTTTTCCCGAGCCAACGGTGGCAGTGCTGTAGTTAAAGGTTGGATTGCGGTAAACGCCTCCGAATTTGCCGGTGAATATAGCAGTAAGGGTAAAGTGGTGAAAGTCGAAGCTGTTTACCCAACCGAGTGTATGCGGCGGTGTACCTGTACCTTCATAGTTCAGGATGGAAAGGCCGTTACTGATAGCAAGGGCTATACTATTGAAGGTTTGTGGTTGTCCTTTTAAGCCGGCAGCCATGGGAATGCCGTTATCCATCCCCAGGTAAGTAAGGGAGTATATGGGGTTGACCGGTTTGCCTTGTACAAATTCCCCTCCCAGCATCGAGGCAACATACAGGGATGGATTAAAAAGATCGTTTACACGGTTATAGTTATAGGCATAAGTAAGATTGGTGGTGTAATGAATACCGGTACCACCTATCTCCACCTCGCTACCCAGGCTTACTTCCACGCCCCTGTTAATGATGCCGGCGTTATTGAATTTCTGGGTAGTGGTACCTGTGGCCGCAGGCAAAGCGATAATACCTACAATACCTTTACCCATCTTATTATACAGATCAACAGACCCGAAAACTTTATTCTTTAATATACCAAAGTCAAAACCCAGGTTAGTGGTGGTGGTTTTTTCCCAACGGAGATTGGGGTTTCCATTATCGGCAATGGTAGCGGTGATAGTGTTGGTAGTGCCACTCAGGCTGCTGCCAACGGCCAGTAGCGCTTTGGTAGAAGTAGACCTTTCTACGTTACCGTTTTTACCATAGGTTAAGCGCATTTCAAGACGGTCAAAGAACCGGTTACTATTCATGAAGTTTTCATTCATGATATTCCACTTTGCGCCGAATGACCATAACGGGGACCAGCGCAAACGGGGATTGTCTGTTATGAAGTTGGAGGCATCGCTCCTGATACTGCCCGACAGGGTATACCTGCGATCATAGGTATAGGATGCGTTGGCGTAATAGGAAACATACTTATCCCGCTCCCAGGAAAAGCTGGGGGTGCCGCCGGGTATTATTGCCGGGTAGCCGGTGAAGTCGCTGAGGTAGTTCAGGGAATTACCATAGCCATAGGGCGGTACGGTTGCCTGCAGCTTATCCGGAAAATAGCCATAGGCATATGGATTCCCCTGGCCGGTGGTAGTGTACTGCGACACCTCCATACCTGCAATGGCGGTAATGCTGTGCTTATTATTGATTTCCTTGTCGTAATTCAACTGGTTCCTGACCAGGTAACTTTCCAGTTTCTCGGTACTGACATCTTTGGTGAGATAGGTAAGTGGATCGAGGAAAGAACGTGGCTTGAGAATGCCGCCTTTGGGAATGAATGAGCGCCCGATGGTTTGGGTAGACGGATCGTATTCTGTCATATTATTTACACGGCTTCGCACATAGAAAGTGCTTTCATCATAATAGTCCGAATAATCGGTTCTGGCTCTTTCGTACTGGAATCTGGAATCGAAACTGAAACCTTTGGGTAAACGGATGTTCAGCCCGGTCTGGATCCTGGCGCTGAGATTTTCTTTGCTCAGGCTTCTTCCTCTTACCTCCTGCAACAGGTTGTAGGACCAGTTGGCATAAGGAAATTTATCTGCCGGGATCTTCGACAACTGTTCCCGGTTATAGGTATTGAGGTTGGTAGCATAGCTGCCATCGGGGTTCAGCAGCATTTCGTAGGGCGACAGTTCCTCGATTTCGGCAAGCGTAGCGCCGCTGCTTTCCTGTTTTTTGTACTGGATATTAGTCCCGATATAAAAGGTAAGGAACTTTGCAATTTTAAAATCGTTGTTCAGGTTCAGGTTAAAACGGTTGTATCCATTTTTAACAAAAGATCCTTTATTATTCTCATACAGGACCGATGCATATGTTTTCGATTTTTCTGAACCTGCCTGAAAACTGATATTATATTGATTCAGGATAGCATGCTGCATCAGCAGATCTTCGATCTGCGAACGGTTGTTGATCTTGCTAAGGCGATCGAGGCCCGCGTTCATTTCCGTAGTACCGATTTTGCCATCCTGGTGCGCGTACAACAGTTCCTGGGCCAGGGTGAGGGAGTTGGTAATATCATAGAATGAACCTGAGTAGGGGAAAAAAGTCCAGTTGTTATCAAAGGCTTTATGTTCATACGCTACCTGGTCGGCCGAATTAGCCTGCGTAAGTACCTGGTTAAGATCTGTCATGCGGGAGATCCTGGTGAACGCGTTCGCCTCTATTTTCAGTTTATTGCTGCCTTTTCCTTTTTTAGTGATGACCACAATTACGCCATTGGCAGAACGGGCGCCCCAGATGGAAGCAGCGGCGGCATCTTTTAATACCGTGATAGATTCAATGTCGTTAGGATTGATATCGGAAAAGTTGCTCCCGGAAACAGGAAATCCGTCTACCACTACCAATGGACTTTGATCGGCATACAGGGAAGAGTTACCGCGGATGAGGAAGTTCATGCTGCCATCTTCATTCTCTTTGCCCTGCATACCAGCAACAAGGCCTTGCAAAGCAGTGGAAATATTGGATACGGGTCTTTTTTGCAGCATATCGTTGGATACTGCACTGAAAGCGCCTGTAGCGCGTTCTTTTGAAATGGTCTGATACCCGGTGGAGTAGGTAACAGACACGGCTTCCAGTGCATAGGGAGCGCTCTTGAGCGTCATACTTCCCAACACCAGCGGCGCATTGCTGGTTACTGTTATATTTTTGACGATGGTTTCATATCCTACCATAGATATTTCCAGCCTGTAATTACCAGGCTCCACTTCCGGGATCACAAAAACGCCGGAGGCATCAGTAAAAGCGCCTTTCTTTCCAGGCAGCAACCGTATTGAAACCCTTTCCAGCGGAGTTCCCAGGCTATCCGTTATTCTCCCCGTTACCGGTTGCAATGCGGACGGTTTGGGTGAAGGAATTTCGGGGAAATGTTTCCGGGAAAGAATAATGTTTTTACCAACGATCCGGAACGTAAGCGGCTGGTCCTGCAAGAGCGTTTCCAGCAGCCGTGGAACCGGCATGTTTTGCACGGAAAGTGAAACCGGCCTGGCATCCCGGAAAAGTTCTTTCTTACTGAAAACAACATAATCGGTTTGTTTCTCAATAGCTGCAAAGGCCTGTTCAAGTGTTAGATTTTTACCTGAGAGTGTAACTGATTGCGCTAAAACGGAAGCCTGAACCTGAAAGATAAATGTGACAAGAAGTACAATAGTCAGCTTCATGACCAGCAGTGTTTGGTTGATAGGCCGGCGCTTCATTGGTCGATTGTATAGCACAACGATCCCTGCGCCGAACCAATTAGCAGTTTTTTGCATAAATTGCAATTGATTTGGTTGGTTATAAAAGTGGTGGCAAACCCTTTAAATCGATTAAATTATTCTCCGGGAGCGCTTCGAACCACTCCC
>NZ_DATMTE010001019.1:0-5045 GCF_035564935.1 Chitinophaga sp.
CTGTTTTTCTGCTTAGATTAACTATCTTGCCTGCGCCTTTTTTCAAAGGAGGAAGTGATATATTTATAAGCAGATTAAAACAGCAACTATGGAAAACAATCATGCAGAAGAGAAATTAGCAGCCCTCGGACTGGAACTGCCACCGGCTCCATCGCCATTGGGCGTTTACAAACCTTGCCTTATTGATGGCAAATACCTGTATCTCTCCGGTCATGGCCCTGTGCAGAATGATAAATCACTGATCATCGGCCGGATAGGGGATGCGCTTGACATGGAACAGGGTAAGCTGGCTGCACGACAGGTGGGATTAACTATGCTATCGACCATTAAAACGCATATGGGTAGCCTGAACAAAGTGAAAAGGGTGATCAAGGTATTAGGCATGGTAAACTGTACGCCCGACTTTGAGCGGCATCCTTATGTTATAAACGGTTGCAGCGAACTGTTTGCCGCAATATGGGGAGAAGAGAACGGCGTAGGCGTGAGAAGTGCGGTAGGATTTGGCTCCCTGCCCGACAATATACCGGTAGAAATAGAAGCCTTGTTTGAACTGTACTGATAGCCGTATAAGGATAGAATTATGTTTACAATAGATGCACATCTTGATTTGAGCATGAATGCGCTGGAATGGAACAGGGACCTGCAACAGCCGGTAACAGCCATTCGCAGCAGGGAAGCCGGTATGAATGATAAACCCGATCGCGCCAAAGGCGTGGTGGCATTCCCGGAACTCCGGAAGGGGAATATCGGGTTGGTAGTGGCCACACAAATTGGCCGTTATGTAGCGCTGGATAACCCGCTGCCGGGATGGCATTCACCGGAACAGGCATGGGCGCAAACACAGGGGCAGCTGGCCTGGTATAAAGCAATGGAAGATGCCGGTGAAATGGTGATGATTAAAGACCTGCAGGGCCTGGAACAGCATCTGCAACTGTGGAACAATGGCGCTCCAAACGATAAAAAGCCCATCGGTTATATACTTAGCCTGGAAGGGGCAGACTCCATCGTAAACCTGGATTACCTCGAACGCGCTTATACCAACGGGTTGCGGGCTGTTGGTCCCGCCCATTACGGGCCCGGCCGCTATGCCAATGGCACCGATGCCACCGGCCATCTGAACGAACAGGGCAAACAACTCATCCGGGAAATGGAACGGCTTCATATCATCCTCGATGCCACTCATCTTTGCGACGACGCCTTCTGGGATGCAATGGACCTGTTTAACGGCGCCGTATGGGCCAGCCATAATAACTGCCGCGCCCTGGTAAATCACAACCGGCAGTTCAGCGATGATATGATCAAAGTCCTCATTCAGAAAGGCGCCGTTATAGGTGGCGCTCTCGACGCCTGGATGATGGTCCCCGGCTGGGTTCGCGGCCAGTCCGATCCTAAAAGCATGGGCTGTAACCTGGAAAAAATGATCGATCACATGGATCATATCTGCCAGATTGCAGGCAATTCCCTGCATGTAGGCATTGGCACCGACCTGGATGGCGCATTCGGTAAAGAACAGTGTCCTTACGACCTGGAAACAATTGCTGATATGCAGCAATTACCGGCCCTCCTGGCGAAAAGAGGTTACAGTGCCGCCGACATCGGCAACGTGATGCACGGCAACTGGCTTCGTTTCCTGCGGAACGCCTGGCGCGGTTGAAATGGCGCCGAAGGCGCCGCGAAGGTTGTCTGACTCAGGATTATGATGATTATACTGATTACCTGGATTTAATTTAGAGATACTTTATCATTCCTCGCAGGCCGCCACAACCATTTTACGATTGAGTTGCAGGCCTGTGCCAGCCCGCGTGAAGAAGGAAGTGCCTGCCCTGGTTTCAGGGCGCCGATATATATATCAACTGAATAATTTCGGATTCCAATTGCAGGTATAAAGGACCATGCTGCCCCACCTTTTTAAAACGAAATTTCTTAATTATAACTGGACCCCTGTATATTTTAAAATTGGACCATCAGCGTAACCAAATTAGCACATAATTTTATCCTGACATTGATAAAGTCGTTGTGCAACTTTTCATGTTAAGATCACGCGATCAGTATTAACGCTAAAAACCAAAAAGATGAAAACAGTAGTGTACAGTAACATTTCTTCATTAAATGGCTGTTTGTTTACAAGCCGGAAGGAGGGTGTGCTATGAAAGCTATCGTTGTAACGGACCAGGCTGCAGGAACGGCCGGCATGAAGCTGGTGGAACGGCCCGAGCCACAGGGACTTGGCAGCCTGTCGGGCGCGAACTACGGCGATGTTGTAGTTCAGGTGCATGCGTCGGGATTCACCGGGGACGAGCTATCGTGGCCCTCAACCTGGATCGACCGCCTTGGCCGTGACAGGACGCCTTCGATCCCCGGCCATGAGGTGGCCGGAGTAGTCACCTCGCTTAGCTATGGAACAACAGGATTGTCGGTAGGACAGCGGGTATTTGGCCTCACGGATTGGACCCGCGATGGCACGCTGGCGGAGTATGCAGTGGTTGAGGCGCGTAACCTCGCGCCGTTGCCGGGTGATGTTGATTTCACGGTGGGTGCGGCCCTCGTGATGCCGGGCCTGACTGCGTGGCAGGGATTGTTCGAGCATGGCCGTCTTCGTGCGGGGCAGAGCGTTCTGGTGCACGGTGCGGCTGGCGTAGTTGGTTCGATGGCAACCCAGCTTGCACGTGAGGCAGGGGCCTATGTTATCGGCACCGGACGCGCTGACGGCCGTCAGGCGGCGCTCGACTTTGGCGCGCAAGAGTTCATTGACCTTGAAAAAGATGTCCTGGAAGATGTCGGTGGCGTTGATCTTGTTTTCGACGTTCTTGGCGGAGATATCGTGATGCGGTCTGCAGGTGTGATCCGCGCCGGAGGAACGCTGGTAACCATTGCCGGCCCAACCGAGGCGCGGCCTGCAGGCGGTTTGACGATCGACTTCGTTGTTGTACCCGATCGCGCCCAACTGAGCGAGCTTGTTCAGCGGGTGCGGGAAGGACGTCTGCGGACAAACATCGGCAACATCGCTACCCTCAGCGACGCCGTTGCAGCATTCAATCCTGGCAGGCGGACGAAGGGAAAAACCATCATCCGCGTTCGCCCGTAAGAATCCGGGGAGGTCCGGTAGTTAGGGCCTCCCCGGGGAGCCTGTAACGGATGGGCGAAAATTCTTAAAAACAAAATCAGCGTAATCATCATCATCCTTGGCCAGATAAACTCCGTGTCAGACAAACTCCGCTATTTTTATTAATTTGCGCGAATGAATTTTCTCGAAGTATCAAACATCAGCAAGGAACTGCACGGCGCTTATATTTTAAAGAATGTTAGCTTTACACAACAGGCGTTTCAGAAAATAGTGATTGCGGGCGAAACCGGCTCCGGTAAAAGTACGCTGATGAAAATAGTAGGCGGTATGGCCCAGGCAGACAGCGGTACTGTGATGTTTGAAGGCAAACGTGTAAAAGGGGCGCTGGAAGTATTGATACCAGGACATCCGGGCACCGCCTACCTCTCCCAGCATTTTGAACTGAGAAATAATTACAGGGTGGAAGAAATTCTGTCCTATGCCAACAAACTTACCGATGAAGAAGCAGCGGAGATCTATAGTATCTGCCGGATCTCCCATCTCCTGAAAAGAAAAACAGACCAGCTCTCGGGTGGAGAAAAACAACGCATTGCCATGGCCCGGTTGCTGATATCCTCTCCCCGGCTGTTTTTACTGGATGAGCCCTATTCCAACCTGGATATGATCCATAAAAGCATCCTGAAAAACGTGATCAGCGATATAGGCGATAAGCTCGGCATCACCGTGATGTTGATTTCCCATGATCCCATGGATATACTGCCCTGGGCAGATGAAATACTCGTGATGAAAGACGGGGAAATTGTGCAGCAGGGATCACCACAACAGATCTATAACCAGCCGGTAAATGAGTATGTAGCGGGCTTATTTGGAAAATATAACCTGCTCGCCCCGGGGAAAGCCGCTGTGCTGGAGGGATTGCCAGGCATTGTACTGAACGGTAAGTCCGTTTTTATAAGGCCGGAAGATTTCAAAATTGTACGCACGAAAAAAGACGCCGTGCCAGGAAAGATCCGCGATATTGCTTACTATGGCAGTTTCCTTGAAGCGGAGGTAGCGCTGGGAGAGGAAATAGTAACCGTTAAAACCACGGATATCCGTCTTAAAAAAGGCGCTGCCGTAAACGTAAGCGTGGCGCCGGAAACCGTGTGGTATTTCTAAGGTTTCATTCCCATGATCTTTTTTCCCGCAAACCCGTTGTAGGGTTTATTTTGCAGCATTACCAGGGTTCTGTCCCAGGATACGGCGTAATGTATTATTACCACCACCGCCAGCGCAATGCTCCCGTGCAGGTACCTCAACGAGGCTAACGACCATACCGCTGCACCGAATAAAAGAAACTCCAGTAACAGTCGCGCTACGCCGGGAATAGCTACCGGTGCAGGCTTGGGGTCGTTTGGAATACGAAATACGCCCCATAGCACTGCGGCGCAGAGAGGAAACGCCAGTGCCAGTACATAAGAAAGCCATCCTTCCCCCAGGTGCCACCCGCGGTATCCCAGTATCACCAGCATTAATATCTCCAGCAGGAAACGGACCATTAAGTTTACAGGATGCGTATTCATGTAATTGTTTGTTCCAAAATAAATATTTCTTTTATCTTAAGCACCTGAAAAATTAAACTGTTATGAAAAAATATTTCGTTGTTGTATGTTTTGCGCTGCTGAATGTAACCGCTTCCGTATTTGCCCAATCGCCGCTGCGTTTCTCCAAAGACGTTAATACCATTAAAGAATTTGACAGGATGTATGCAGCCCCTGAACATCCGGTGCTGTTTGTGGGGAGTTCATCTATCAGGAAGTGGGATGACCTGGAACGTAATTTCAGCCGTTATGTAGTGTTGAACAGGGGAGTAGGCGGCGCCGTGACCAACGATATTACCTATTTTGCCAATGATATTATTTTCCCTTATCATCCCCGCCAGATCGTGATCTATGTTGGAGAAAATGATTTACCAAATGCGGCGGCTACAGCGGATACCCTG
>NZ_DATMTE010001020.1:0-3079 GCF_035564935.1 Chitinophaga sp.
GCCACGGATTACTTCAGCTATTTCAGTGAAACGCCTAAGATGCTGGACCCGAACAATCAGATTAATTATAAAGACGAATATTATTTCTACGCCATTCCCCTGGAACATCTCCAGAAAAATCCCAACCTGCAACAAACCAAAGGGTGGGACGGCGGAACCTTTGATCCATTGCTGTAACAACGGAGAAGTAACCGGTTAAGTCCTGCAACTCCGGACTTAACCGGTCATTATTCAAATTACTTTCTACACATGAAGAAATATCTGTTAGGTTTATCTGTATCCCTGCTTGGAAGCAGCTTATATTGTACGGCGCAGCAACAGTTCCATCTTTCCGGGTTAAATAACGGCACGATTAAACAGGAAGTTTTCTCTCCTGTAACAAATGCCGCTATGACCGGGAAGAAAATGAAGATGTCACAAAAAATCTATGAAAACGGCATCAGCCTGCATGCACCTGCGTCCGGCTTTATTAATTTAAAAGGTAAAGGTACCCGGTTTATTGCCGATGTTGGGGTGGATGATAAAGATAACCGCAACATGGAAGCGGCAGGCATGGAATCTATTACAGCCACCGATGGCACAAAAACATTTTATCATACCCGCGGCAACCGGAAGATTTTAACCGGTATTGGCCGCGATGCCCAAAGTATTGCGCCGGGAAGCGTGGTATTTATATTATCGGGAGATGGTAAACAGATCTGGTCCAGCGGTATCATCAAACAGGGCGATAAGCCGGTACATATTGATGCAGACCTTTCCGGTATAAACGTGCTCAGTTTTTCCATTACAGACGGAGGCGACGGGATCAGCGGAGACGTTGCCAACCTGGCGAATGCCGCCATTATCATGCATCCCGGGGCTACCCCCGAACTGGTAGATGAAGCGCATCTGCCGGGAAGCAAAAGAAACGAAGCCGGCATCAATAAGGAATTATCTGCCCGGTTGTTGTCGTTGCCGGTTTCAAAACCACTGGTGGCTACAACCGACTGGCTGATCCAAAAGCCTGTGCAGAAAGCAACGGTTTCCAGGATAGGCGATCACCAGGTGCTGCTGAGCAATGGCCTGGTAAGCAGAACTTTTTATGTAAGTGCCAATATGGCTACCACCAGTATCAGGAACCTGGTTACAGGTGAAGAATACCTGCGCGCTGTGAAACCGGAAGCAGAGGTGATGATAGACAGTGTGAATTATCCGGTGGGCGGCTTAACCGGCCAGGTAGACCAGGCTTACCTGTTGCCGGACTGGCTCGATAAAATGGATGCTATTCCGCATTCCTTTTTATTCAAAACGTTTACTGTAAGTGAGCTTACACCGAAAATTCCATGGACCCGTAAGCGATGGTCGGCAAGTACACAATGGAAAGCCAGTGGTAAAGAACTTACCTGCTACTATGAGCATCCTGCATTGAAAGGTGTTTCAGTGGAAGTTCATTATGAAATATATGACGGTATACCGCTTATTTCAAAATGGGTGGAAATAAAAAATAAAGGGAATAAAAAGATACAGGTAAATCATTTTACTGCAGAAACGATCGCCTTCAGTGAGCCGTCTAATTCGCCTTCCGGAAAGGGGGAATGGATGAAACCGAACTTCCACCTGGAAAATGATTATGCGTTTGGAGGCTTTACGTATGAAGGTTCAGATCAGTCCATCTTCTGGCAAACGGATAAAACGTACACCTCCCAGGCCGATTATAACGTATCGATGCCCTGTGTAGTGAAGAGTATGCCGGAAAAAGGACCCGAACAGGTATTGGAACCCGGACAGGAGATGGAAACTTTCCACACTTATTTGCTGGCGCTGGATGGAACCGACAGGGAAAGGAATGGACTTAGCCAGCGGAAAATGTACCGCACACTGGCGCCCTGGTCTACCGAAAATCCTATCTTTTTACATCTTACTTCTACCAAACCCGAAGTAGTAAAACAAGCCGTTGATCAATGCAAGGCTACCGGTTATGAAATGATCATCCTGAGTTTCGGAAGCGGGTTGAATATGGAAGATACCAGTGCCGGTAACCTGGAAAAATTCAGATCCCTTGCTGCCTATGCACATTCCAATGGAATAGAAATAGGCGGATACTCTTTGTTTTCGAGCCGTAGCATTGATCCGGAAAATGATGTCATCAATATTAAAACGGGAAAGCCCGGAGGCACCATATTCGGAACAGCGCCTTGTCTTGGCAGTAAATGGGGCATTGCCTACCTGGAGAAACTAAACAGATTTTTTGCAGCAACGGGGTTTGACCTGCTGGAGCACGACGGGCCGTATCCCGGCGATTTCTGTGCATCAGTACACCATCCCGGGCATCATGGATATGGCGATTCCCAATGGAATCAATGGAAGGAGAGTGTTAATTTCTATGCATCTTTAAGAAAGAAAGGTATTTACATGAACCTCCCGGATTTTTACTTTTTATCAGGAAGTAACAAAGTGTCTGTTGGTTATAAAGAGGTGAACTGGTCTCTACCCCGCGCACAGCAGATCATGTTAGGCAGGCAAAACAATTACGACGGAACCTGGACCCGGATTCCCAGTATGAACTGGACCTTTGTGCCTTTGGTAGAATACCACGGGGGAGGCGCAGCGGCCACACTGGAGCCACTTTCCGAACACCTGGACGCCTATGGCGCACATATGAAACAAAACTATGGCGCCGGTATACAAGCCTGCTACCGGGGCAATCGCCTCTATGATACTGAGGCCACAAAAGCGCTGGTAACGAAAGAGATTGCGCATTATAAAAAATACCGCGACATCCTGAATGCAGATATCATTCACCTGCAACGGCCTACCGGCAGGGATTGGGATGGATTCATGCATGCAGATCCGCAGTTGAAACAAAAAGCCTTCGCCATGTTTTTTAACCCGCTGAGCCAACCCATTACCCGGACTATCAAATTACCTTTATATTATGCAGGTTTGAAAACCAGCGCGAAGATCAGTATAGAAGGCGCTGCGGCAACGCCTGTTGCATTAAACCCAAACAGGGAAGCAATGGTAAGCGTTACTATTCCGGCCAACAGCAGCACCTGGCTGGTGGTGGAATGATAAAACCTTATAATGAAGAAGCGGGGAT
>NZ_DATMTE010001021.1:0-9606 GCF_035564935.1 Chitinophaga sp.
CTGCGGCGATAATGAATAAGATATATTTCATGGTCATCTTATTTTTAGTTTTCCCTGTAAATGTAAAATCCGAGGTTGGCGTTGGCTTCCAGCACATGCACCATTCCTGTTGCGGTACGTACTTCGGAGGTTTGCACATACGCGTAAAAATCCGGCTCTTTGTTCTCCATACCATCCGGTACGTCTTCATCTGCCAGGCCGAATACCCGCCGTATCTGTATCCTGTTGGTAGTAGAACGGATGCCGCTTACATCGATATAATACTTTTCCAGCAACAGGAAGTAATTCCCCTCACTGGTAATATTGACAAAACTTTTCTTCATATAACCCAGGGCACTTTTATCCATTACCCCTTTGAATATATGCCGGCGCATATAAAATTTAATACTGTCGGTAGTTAAACTATCCAATGTAAATTTGAGGTTCTCATTATTATACTTCCGCTGTAAAGCACGTGTTTGCTGCGCCAGGAAATTACCAACCCCGGCATTGGTGGGCGGGAAAAAGGTAATATCGCCGTTAACCTCGTCTTTCATACCTGCACGGTCTATCAGCAGTACCACTGTATCCAGCACTTTGCTTTCTTTCAGGAAATCATAAGTCGATATTTTCCTGATCCTTTCCCGGTCGGTACCGCCCTCATCAACGAGGTAATTATCTTTTTTACATCCCGCCAGGATCAGCAGTGATCCGAGTAACAGATGAATGATCTTCATGATGAATAATTTGGATGGAAATTAAATTTTACCTGCCCAGTATTTATTCTGGACTAACAGCCTGTTGTTGTTGAACAAGGCTGGATCCAGTGGCATGAGATAGCCTTCCTGGTTATACCTTGCGGGCGTTAGCCAGGGCACCAGGGAACGTTTCATTCTCACATCATCAAAATACAGCTGTCCCTCCATAAACAACTCCCGCGAACGCTCGGTCATAATCTCATCCAGCAGGCTGTTGTAAGTAAGCGGCGATTCGCTCACATACAACGCAGAATCCATCTGCGGTTGGTTGCGCGAGCGACGAAAGCTCCGCAGCTGCGCATAGGCTTCCCCCAGTTGTCCTTTATACACGGCGATTTCCATACGGTTCAGCAACACATCTGCATAGCGGATCAGGGACACATTATTATCGAGGTAAGGCTCTGCCTGTTGGTTAGGATTATTATAAATGATGTTGTTATATTTTGTAAAGATGGGCTGGGCACCGTCTGCATCATAAAGAAACATTCCTCTTCGTATATCCGTATTCGGTATAGTGTCTTCAGGATTGGGACCTGTCTGAATAATCCGCGGGTACAGGTTGCTCACAAAACTATTGCCCAGCAACAGGTCACTCCAGTCTGTTTTTGCCAGTACCGGTATCCGGAGGAACTTAATGGGCATCAGGTTATTGGATCCTTCATTGTACGCGTAACGGGTATACAGTTCAAAAATGTTTTCGCGGGTATTACCCGTAAATGCCTTTGCGTATTGGATGCTGTCTATCTTCCCGGCAGGCGCAGGCAAGCCATACAAACCACTGCTCACAATACTCTCTACCAAAGCCGATGCTTTGGCCACATCCGCCATATCCGGTGTAGCCTCAAAGGCCGGTTTTTTGATCACACAGGCACGCCACAGGTATACCTGCGACTGCAGCGCCATTACCACGGCTTTATTGGGAACAGTGCCCCGGCTGGCATCCACTTCGTACGTCATATCCAGGCAGTTGGCTGCAGAATCAAGATCGTTCAGGATTTGCTGTACCACTACGTTCTTATCGGTGCGGGCCAATGGTTTGTTGGCAATAGGATCCGGATCAGGAGTTAATACCAGCGGAACATCCCCGAAAGTGCGGAGCAGCTGGAAGTACACATAGGAGCGGATAAAAAGGGTTTGCCCTGCAATGTTCTTCCGCCCTTTTTCCGGGTCGTCCAGGAAGGTATCGTCCGGTACCAGCGGCAACTTTTCCAGTATGAGGTTAGTTTGCAGGATAGTGCTGTAAAACCTTGACCAGTTACGGAACACATCCAGATAGTTCATTTCAAACTTGCCTACCTGTATGTTCCAGTCGGAGCCCGAAAAATAAGGCCCGCTCCGGATAATGATAAACTGGTCGCCCAGCGTCATATCGCCGAGGTTATGCAGGTAGTCCTGCTCCAGCAGGTTGGACCGCAGCGAAGCGTAGGCACCGGCCAGTGCTTTCTTCATATCATTCTCCGACTTCCAGAATTTCTCTTCGTAGGTAGTATCCTTTGGTTCCTGGTTCAGCATCTTCTTACACCCCGGTAAAAATGCCCCTACTATAACGATGATAATTAAAGTCCGTTTCATAAAAAGTGTTTAGCTGTTTTAAAATCCTACATCAATGCCCAGTGTATATTTATGCGGGCTCGGATAGCCTACACCGTTATACTCCCCGTAAGGGTTTACATTCTCTGCATCCGGTAATCTTTTGGAGGCCTGGAAGATGTATACATTGTCCATCAGCCCATAGAACCGCAGGCGGTTCAGGTGCAGCGGCTTCAATGCTTTTTCCCGGAGGGTATAACCAAATGAAATATTCTTGATCCTGAAATAATCGCCCTTCTCCAGGAAGAAGGTCTGGTCTGCACGGTAGTAGTAGCGATAAGTACCAATATCCATTCTTGCATACTGGGCTTTGTCGCCCGGCTTACGCCAGATATTCATGGAGGAAAGATCAGACACTGCATACTTGGAAAATTCATTACCAGCGGCATCCCAGCCATAACGGCCATAGGTATCAGACTCATACAGGTTCAGTACATCGCGCTTGAACGTAAATGTGCAAAGGAATCCGAAGGTGAAATTCTTCCAGTAAAAGTTTTGCGTGATACCACCAGTGAGGAAAGGATTAGGATTGCCATACGGGATCTTGTCTCCCGTAATACCACCGTTAAAAGCATCTATAATGCCATCTCCATCCAGGTCGGCAAAAATAAATTCACCTGCCCGGAAAGGGTTATTGGAAGCCGGGTCATTCACTGCGCCCACCTGGAATTTTTTACCGGTGTATTTATCTGTCGGCACATCATCGTCTGTACTATATACACCCAATGTTTTCAGCAGGTAAAAAGTATTCACTGCTTTTCCCCGGGTAAGAATATGCGTGGTATTAAAGAGATTACCAAAAGTAAGATCCCTGTTATTATTGGGCATACTTACCACTACGTTCTGGTTCATGCTCACATTCCAGAGTATTTCCCAACGCAGGGCGCTTTTCTCCGGCATTACATTCCTGAACTGGAAGTTGATATCGATACCGGAATTGCGTAATTGCGCGCCGTTGGTTTTGGCGGTAGCGATACCGGTAGTGCTTTGCAGGTTCATGTCAATCAACCCTGCTTTACTATTCTTCACATATACATCGGCGCTAAAGTAATACTTACCATTCATCAGCTCTGCTTCAATGCCTCCATTCCAGCTGGCGGTTTTCTCCCAGCTGATATCTTTCTGCGCCACGCCACCGGAGCCGAATTGCGGGGTAATAGTAACAGTACCGTTGTAGGTATTCGGATTCAGACCGCTGCCGTTATAGCCGGCGCCGCCAATGTTGTAAAGACTATACTGCAAATAATAATCACCTGGCAGGTTACCCAGCACACCATAACTGCCGCGTAGTTTCAGCATGGATAACCAGCTGGCATAACGCCGCATGAATGGCTCGTTGCTGATCATCCAGCCGGCGGAGATAGCGGGAAAGTATCCCCATTTATTATCAGGGCCAAAGCTGGATGCCGCGTCTCCGCGAAGAGAAGCTGAGAAGAGATAAGTGCTTTTATAATCATAGTTCACCCGCGAAAACAGCGAGAGGATACCAAACGCCGAGTAGGCGGAACTACCGTACAGGTAAGGTCCCTGGGGGAAACCGTTCACCACCTGGATCTGGTCGCTGGCGCCACGCGAACCCTGTGCATAGGTATTCTGATAAGTGCTGTACTGCACTTCCTGCCCTACAATGGCATTGATAGTATGTTCCTTTCCCTTACCGAATACAGCATTCCAGTTCAGGTCGTTGGAGGTGGTATAACTTTGCTGCAGGCCACTCGTGGATGATGCAGAGTTGCCAAGGTCCGCATTCAGCTCACCGGGCACCGATACATCGCGGCGGCTCATTACCATCGACACGGAGTTGCGGGAGCGGAAAGACAACTGGGGGGATAACCGCAGCTGCACGGAAATGTCGCCGTTCACCTGGTTGTCCACGTTAATATCCATATTGCCGGAATAGCGACCCAGTACACGTTGCAGACTATTCTCATCAGGTGCAAACAACGACGACGGCATACTTTGCCCTACTGCCCCGAAGAGATCTGGACTGCCCGAGCCCCTTCCCCTTTCCATGCGGGCCAGCCTGATGTTAGGCACCACTTCCAACGCACCGTTTTTAGTGCGTATTGAAGAAGAATAGTTGAGCGTATAACGTTTGAATCCGGAGGCTTTGACAATACCATCTTCCATATACAAACCGGCAGACAACCGGTAGGTATTATACTCCGTACCCCCGTATACGTTAAAGTCTACATTCCGTATCATTCCCTTACGGTAAAACAGGCGTTGCCAGTCGGTAGCCTTATCCAGGTCGGGGTTCAGGCTATCGGTCATGATAAGGTTCTTATGTGTAAGCCTGTCGTAGTTCCCTTCAAAAGCATCGTCATACAGGCGGATCTTCTCGCGGCGTTCTGCCGCCCCCACTAATACCTGGCGGAGTTTAGGGATCTCCGTCAAACCGCCATAGGCCGATACGCTGAAGCGCGGTGCGCCGGTGCGGGCTCTTTTTGTTTTGATGATGATGACCCCGTTGGCGCCACGGGAACCATATACAGCTGCAGCCGCCGCATCTTTCAATACATCCACCGATTCAATTTCATTGGGGTTCAAACCGGCAATATTGTTGGTACCGGTGCCAATGTCCGGTCCTACCATATCGTCATTGAATTGCGGCACATCATCGATTACATACAGCGGCTTGTTGAGTATCTTATACTGATTGTTTTGGTAAGATGTGCCGATGGCGGTGTTACCTCTTACGGAAATCGTAGGAGCGGCGCCGGGTTCACCGGTGAAGTTCTGCACATTTACGCCGGACATGCGTCCCTGCAGGAGTTGTTCAAAACTGCCTGCGGGAATGTTTTCAATGTCCTTTCCTTTAATGCTGGAAACGGCCGCAGTGGCCTTACGCCGGTTTACAGCCTGGTAGCCGATCACCACCACATCGCCCAATGCGCCGCTCTGTGCTGTGAGCACTACATTCAGGTGGGTGCGGCCTTTCAGCTTCTGTTCCTGTTTAAGGTAGCCGATAAAACTGATCTCTAAAATGGCATCGGGTGGCGCTGCCAGGGAAAATTCACCTTTATCATCCGTGACTACCCCCTGGGTATTCCCTTTGATTTTGACCGAGGCGCCGGGCAATGGCCCACTTCTTTCATCTGTGATTTTGCCGGTCACTTTTACGTTCTGGGCAACAGATGGTAAGACCACCAATAAGGCGATAAAGGCCATGACAATTTTTTGCATGGGATTAGATTTAAGCAGTGTTGAAAAATTCTGGTTGATATACGTTGATACAGGTCCGCACATCGTGCGTTAACGCGATATTAGATTTTATTCTGGTTGATCTGTTTTAATTGTATTATTGACAATTGTTATTACAAATCTATCTAAAAGGACCGGATATTACTTCCCGGAAATTAACTGATAGATTGCTGATTTTAACAGGTAGAAAAAAGAAGAGGGACGTTACTTTTCATATTCGCAACGCCCCGTAAAACTATAACCTGTAGAAGCGCCAGCCGGATGTAAAATCCTTTGGCACCGGCTTGTTCAACAGGATGGCCCGGAGCATTTCTATGGGCATCATATTCTCCCTGAGCACTGCATCATGATATTGCTTAAAAGACATTTTGCCGCTGTCTACCAATTCTTTCTTCAGGGCTTCAAACTGTAATCCGCCAATCATATAGGCAATCTGGTATAAGGGGCTATACCCACCCACAAAAGAGCGGCGCACCTCTCCTTCTGCATTGGCGCGCTCGTGCCCTACACGGTCTACCAGGAAGTCGATGCATTGCTGTGGCGTCCATTTGCCGGTATGATAATTAATAGAAAAGATAATACGCGCACAGCGGTGCTTGCGCCAGAAGAGCATGCCTACACGGTCTTCAGGTGATTTGGCAAATCCCTGGTCCCATAACAGCCGCTCCCAGTACAGGGCCCACCCTTCAATCCAGAACGGGGTTTCAAAATGCCGGTAAGTTTTATAACGGTTCTGCATAAACTCCTGCAGGGCATGACCTGCCAGCAGTTCATGATGTACCGTAGCCCGGGAGAAATGCGGGTTATTACCCCGCATGCTCATCATTTTATCTTCGTGGCTCATGCTGCTAACGGGGTAGGATACACTAAATTCTTCTCCGCCGGTAAAGAAGGGATTTACCAGCTGGCGTTCAGGTGTCATCATGATCATACGCCAGGTTTCTTCGGCCAGTGGCGGCAGGGTGATCAGGTTGTGCTGCTTTATAAAATCCACGGATTCGTTGTAGAGTTTCATCATGGCGGCCGGTTGATCCGCCGGAGGAACATAACTGTTCTTCACTTTTTCCATGGCCGCTTTCCAGTCGGTACCCAATCCCATTTCGCGCGTGGCTTTTTCCATTTCCGCATCACACCAGGCAAATTCCTTATTCGCAATAGCCAGCAGTTCCTCCGGCGTGTAAGGGATCATTTCCTCCTGCAATCCTTTGATCAGCGCCGTTCTCCCGATAGGATGACCAGCAATACCACTTCCATCGTCCGGCATACGGGCGGTACTTTTTTCTTTATTATAGAAGGCAGCGCTGTAGGTTTTCAGCAGGCTGTCGACCTGCCTGTACGGAGCCGGCACCCACCAGGAAAAAAGCGGATCATAGCCGTTATAAAAAGTGAACGCGCTGCTTAACGCTTCCCGCAAACCTTTGATGGTGGAAATACCCCTACGGAGCTGCGGCAGGGTCAGCGAGCTGTCGTTTTCCAGTTGCTGCCTGCTTTTGGAGATGTCCTTTGCCATATCGCTCAGCTGTGCAGCCAATGCCGGTGCATCCGGTTTTTCCCCGCGGCGGCGATGCTGTTCCACCTGGTAGATCTTCTCCGCAAAGGGAAACCATTTCTTCAACTGCATACTTTCCTGCTGTGCCAGCGTCAGCTCATCCAGTTCCCGGGACAACCGGCGTTTGAACAACGTATAATCTACCTGCGCACCCACGTTTAACGCTGTATAGTTCAGGTGCTCCAGCCGTTGCTGGTAGTTCCTGACCAGGGTGGTCATACGGGAAAGCTGCTCCGGTGAATTATCTGCAAAATAAAAACGATGCAGGTTACCGGCATCCGCATCATATTGCACCATGATATTATTCACTTCGCTCGACTGGAGATACAGGTCATCGTCTGCCGACTGGGCAGCAGCGGTTACCTGCTGTAACAGCAGGCAGGTAAGAAGCGGGTATAATTTCTTCAAAAGAGGCATAATTTACTCGTTTATATTTCTGTCTGGCGGATTGGTATTCAGGAGATTTTTCACAAAGAAATCGCGGCGTTTAATGCGTCCGTAAGGGCCTCCGTCGCTGTGCCCCATGCCGGGCACCGGCAGAAATTCAAATGATTTCCCTTTTTTGATCAGCGCATTGATCACACGATAGGTAGATTCCGGCGGTACATTGGTATCCGCCTCTCCTACTATCAGGAGCAGCCGGCCCTGTAATTTACCGGCATTCGTTACATTGGACTGCGCTTCATACTCTTTCCCCACCGGGTAGCCCATCCATTGTTCATTCCACCATTGTTTATCCACCCGGTTATCATGGCAACCGCAGGAAGCCACCGCCGCTTTATAGAACTCCGGATGAAAGAGCAGGCCGCCCAGCGCGTTTTGTCCGCCGGCGGAAGTTCCGTATAGCCCTACCCGTGAGGTATCCACAAAAGCATACTTTTCAGCCAGCGATTTGATCCAGAGGATACGGTCCGGGAACCCCGCATCAGCAAGATTTTTCCAGCATACATCATGGAATGCTTTTGAGCGGTTAGCAGTGCCCATACCATCTATCTGCACCACAATGAATCCAAGATCCGCCAGGCTCTGCATATCATTATAATAACTCATGAAGCTCTTGGGTACAAAAGCATCCTGCGGACCCGCATAAATATTCTCTACTACAGGATACATTTTAGTGGAATCATAATCTGCAGGCCGGCACATCACACCCCAGATATCTGTTTTACCATCACGGCCTTTTGCGGTGAACGGAACGGGGAAAGGCACGCCGGTGGCTTCCCATCCGCTTACGTCAGCCTTCTCCAGCACGGTGATCAATTTCCCGTCGGCAGTACGGCGCAGTTCATTAACCGGGGGTACATTTACCTGTGAGTATTTGTCAATAAAATATTTCCTGTCGGGAGAAAAGAATACCTGGTGATTTCCGGCAGCAGGTGTCAGGTCAAGCAGGTGCTTCCCCGCGAAATCTGTACGATAGTAGTGAACAAAATAAGGATCTTCCCCGGCGTTCCTTCCGCCGGCCCTGAACCATATCTCTCTTTTCTTTGCGTCTACGCTGTCTATTTCCCTCACCACCCAATCGCCTTTCGTTACCTGGTTCTTCACTTCACCGGTGAGGGTATTCACCAGGTAGATGTGCCGCCAGCCATCTTTTTCAGAGGTCCATAGCAGTTCATTGGTTTCCGGCAGATAATGAGTATAGAGGCGGGATTCATAGATGAAAGTAGGCGTTTGTTCATCCAGTATAGTGCGGGTGTTGCCATTGGTGGCATCCACTTCTATTACGCGGAAGCGCTGATGACCACGGTCCACTTTTTCATAGAGGAAATAGCGCGGGTCTTTATCACGCCAGTGCAGCGCCGGTGCATCAAAAAAATCGATCTGTTCTGTTTTCACACGGGTAGTAGTTTTCCCTTCCATTGTGAACAGGTACATATCAAAAGTGGTAAAGGGATCACCCGGCTGCTTGTAAGGATGGGAACGCAGTTGCCCGCGGGTAGTGCCGGGCACATCGGTGAGCACATAATATACAGAGGAATCTTCCACGGGATGAATGCGGTAGCCAACAAGATATTTGCTGTCGGGCGACCAGGCAAAGGCGCCATAGAAATCGCCATCCGCTTTCCCGTCTGTGGTGAATGGTGTAAGTGCGCCGGTAGCTGCTGAGCGTACATATACATTACCTCCTATGGTAGTGGCTACCCATTTTTTATCAGGCGAAACGCTGTCGGTGGCAAATCCTTCCCAGCGACTTGGCTCATGTTGCCTTACCGGCAGGAGCCTGATCTCATTCTTTGCCAGTTGCGCAATTTTTGCCGTGTCGGTGATCACCTCTTTTTTACCGGTGGCGGCGGTCACAAGATAAGCTGTTTTGGTACTGTCTTTTCCTGTAATCAGGTACCAGAACGACTTCCCGCCGGGCATCCAGTTGGCATCCACATTATGCCTGGAAATGGTTTTCCGGGTAATGCTATCCAGTAGTTGTACTTTCCTGTATCGCTGCAATATCTCTGCATGTGAAGGCAGGTAAGGCGTTGGCTTGTTTTGCTGTGCGAGCAGCAGCCCCGTTGGCAGGCTCCATAA
>NZ_DATMTE010001022.1:0-3468 GCF_035564935.1 Chitinophaga sp.
TAAAGGTTACCCTGAACTGCTGTGCATCCCATTTGCTGGAAACCGAAGTATACTTACCCGCATTGTCAAAGTCGCCGCGGAAATAATTGGTTTTAAGCACATCTGTCACATTCAGCTTCACGGATCCTTTTCCTTTCAGCACTTTCTTTGATATACCCAGGTCAAGGGAACACATGGATTTCATTTTAAACAGTCCTTCTTCCGTTACCTGCGGGGATACATAGAAGAAAACAGCTTCGGCAGAAAGGTCTTTGCTCAACGTGAATGTTTGCTGGGTACGTCCGAAGAAGCCGGCTGAAGAAAGTTTTACCTGGTTATCATTTACCACTGTTTCAAACATTGCATAGGAAACGGAAAACGTAGTAAAGCTCATCCACCATTTTGTGATGGGCATGGGTACTGTTACGTTCAGGTTAAAGTTATCTGATTTGGCAACGTTCAGGTACTTATAACGCAGGATGGACGTATCACCGGTAGACTTATCAACATCCGCTTCCAGGATCCTCGTCATCATGTCTTTGGTATGCGTATATCCTATTGAGGTGATCAGGAAATCCCTGAAAGTATGGGTGATTTCAAAGTTGTTGGAATACTGTGGCTTCAGGTTAGGATTACCGGATTCCTTGGTATACCTGTCCAGGTAAAATTCAAAAGGATTCAGATCTTCATAGCTCGGGCGCTGGATACGGCGGCTGTAAGTCAATCCCAATGTGTTATCCTTATTCAGCTTATAGGTTAGTGCCATGCTCGGAAACAGGTTAAAATAAGTTGAATCATTCTTTACCTGTGTTTGCTGCTGATCTTTCATGGAAGTAGAAGTACCGGTGATATGCGTTTGTTCACCACGTAATCCCAGCTGCACATGCACTTTTTTAAACTGCCTGCTATAATTAATGTATGCGGCATTCACATTTTCCTGGTAGATAAAGTGGTTAGAGCGGTTTTCATCCAGCATCCAGTTACCCATTCTCAGCGAGTCGAAACGGGCATCATTATCTGTTTTCACAAAGCTCACTTTTGCACCCACTTCAAATTTGGCCTGGTTTTTCAGCGGATGCGTATAATCGATTTTTGCCGTTTTAATGTCAATACCGGAAGGCTGGTTATTGCGGGATGTGTCGCTACCCAGCATCCCCTTCTCTCCTCCATCGCGGGATACGGCATATATAGTGGCCAGTTGTTTTTGTGTGTTCTTTGCATAATCCACATCAATGTTCAGTTCCTTACCGGTTGTGTCCAGGATACCGCGGTAGTTTAAGTTAAACGCATTACGGTTCCAACTGCTGTTTTCATTGGTATGGGTTTTCAGCACGGAATCCACCCGGTTGCCATTACCGATGCGGGTAGTTGCAAAGCTGGGAATGCTGCGGTCGCCGCCGGATAAATCCGCCATCACACCTATGGTATGTCCTTTACTGATGAAGTAATCGGCTCCTATTTTACCGGCTTTGTAATTGGATTTTGTGTGCATATTATTTGTCTGGTCGTATACGCGATACTGGTTGTTTTCAGTAAGGGAGCGGAACAGACCCAGGTCTTGCTGTTGTTCACGGTGACTATAATTACCTGAGCCATATATATTGAACTTTTCATTGCGGTGGTTCAGGTTCAGGGCGCCGTTCCAGCGGGGCCAGGTACCATAGCCTGCGCCCACGGTTACGTTACCATTGGTACCGTAGTTTGTGTTCTTTTTCAGTTTAAGGTTAATGATCCCTGCGTTGCCGGCTGCATCATACCTGGCGGAAGGATTCGCAATCAGCTCTATCTGGTCTACATTAGTGGCTGGCATACTTTTCAGCAGCTCGGCAACGTCCTGGGAACTCATATTGGTTGGTTTGCCATCTATCATAATTATTACCCCGCTTTTACCTTTCATGGAAATATTCCCGTCCTTGTCTACCGTTACTGTGGGAGATTTTTCCAGTACTTCCATAGCAGAGCCGCCGGAAGCGGTGATGCTGTTTTCCACATTCACCACCATTTTATCGGCTTTCTGCTCTATAAAAGGCTTACGGGCGGTTACATCTACACCTTTTAAAGTTTTAGATGCTGCTTCCAGTGTTACAGCCGGCGCTTTTACGGAGCTGGCGGCTACTTCGAAGGCGGGGCTGTAACGTTTGGTCATGCCAACTGAAACTGCAGCAATGAGGTATTTTCCCTGTTTTACCTGTTCGAATTGATATTTCCCATCTATATCTGCGATCGCTCCTTTCACTAAAGAGGAGTCTTTTGCTTTTAATAAAGTTACAGTAGCAAACTCTACAGGTTTGTTGCCAGGCTGGGTTATTTGTCCGGCTACTTTCGGGGCTGTTTGTGCAAATGAGGTCAAAGCAGTAACTAACATACTCATTGTTAATGTTATAGCTTTAAAACTTGCTTTCATATATGGGTGATTTAGAGTGTAAATGTTTGACGATTCAGATTTCTTTAGTTCTTTGGTTTATATACTACAGTAGTTAAACTACTACAGTAGATCAACTACTACAATGCAAAAGTAGGTATTATGTATTACACAGTACATAGCATTACACAAGCGGTCTATAGATAGGGACGAATGGTAAAAAGCTATGGAACGATTAAAAGACGACTGGGGGAAATGAATGTTTCACAGGGCCTGGGCCTTATTTAAATAGTGGTGTTAAAGGCGGATGACCGGTATTATAGGAGGACAAATGTTCCTGTCCGGAAACGGCGGCAACCCAAAAGTACGACCCATGAGGAAAGGACCTTGCCTGGGAAGCTGCTACTCAGGTACAATAAGATCCTGTAATAGAAACCTGAAAATCAACGATATGTAGAAAAGATCGGCAGGTAAAGCTGTTTATACAAGCATGGAAGCGATGCTATGGAAAAATGGCTGGGAAACGGTAATGTAAGGAAGGGAGGCTAATGGTACACGAGGAAAGTACTGCAGAGATCAGGTGTTCCCGCTATAAAATCGGTTGTTGAGACTAAGGTAAATGAGGAAAGTACTGCAGAGATCAGGTCTTCCCGTTATAAAATCGCCTGTTGAGGCTAATCTACATGAGGAAAGTACTGCCAGGAAACCACTGGTAGAGAAAGTGGCCTGTCAGGTTGTGTAAAATAAGCATTCGATTTCCGGGATTTTGTAAGATAAGCCCTATTTTCGGGGAGATATTCAACGGGATCATCTCTTCTTTAATTCAGCCTTTCATCAACCCTGATAATTTTCCGGTAACCGGACTTACGGCGATGGTAATAATTCATACCATACGCAAATACCATCGTACATAAAAGCACCAGTAACATGGAAAGTGTATTCTTTAAACCCAATAAGAGTTTATCAATCGATAGCATTTTACCGGATAAAGAAGCCGCTGCAGGTGTCCAGCGGGTAAACTGATCTGTACGGGGATTATAATCGGCGTAGCGGTTTCCAGGTGTGAAACGGGCGGCAGCGGCTATCACTGCTAATTGCATCCTGATCTGTTCCAGTTCCGTCACCTT
>NZ_DATMTE010001023.1:0-3593 GCF_035564935.1 Chitinophaga sp.
TGATATTGGAAAACCGTACACAAAAAACGGCAGGGTATCTTTATAATAAAGGGTTAGGCCGGACGGAGTTCCGAAGGCTGAGGTTAAAACAGGTAAATGATACAGCGCTTACTATTGAAGGACAGGATACCATTGCCCTGGGGGCAATCATAAGACCCGTTACAGATCCTTTGTATATCCGGCAACAGAGCGCCCGTGCGCAGTTACTATCGAATTTCTGGATAGATGGAAGCGGAAGGGCCGGCGCTTTTATGACCAATAACAGGATTAATTCTCCACATACGGTGATGCTGAAACCGGAGGGAAGCATTTCCCGCTGGGCCACTTTTCTTTACAACGCAGAAACAGGCGCCGGTAACCAGGGATCAGATTTCCGGCTGGCCAGGTATAGCGATACCGGCGCATTTATGGATAACGTGATGACTATTGAAAGAGCTACCGGTATTGTGACGCTTAATGAGGGAATGAAAACCAGCGGAAGAGTTGCAATAAATACTGCCTTGAGTGGCTTCCGGCTTGCTGTTGCCGACTCTGATACTACTGTTTATAGCCCGGCCGGGAAAGCCGTAAGCTATCCCCTGGGAACAATAGCCGGCTTGTATAATATGTCGCCCACTGACAGTACCTATTCCGGCATATCCTTTCAGGCACTTAATAAACTGGGACTTTACCAGTCGGCTTATATGGGGATTGTTTCTGTTGGCGGAAATGCGTATCAGTCGAATGTAGTAATAGGCCAGCGCACCGGCCCCATTTCGTACACGGAGCGTTTACGTATAGCCCCAAACGGTAGTGTGGGTATTGGTACGGTATCGCCTTTGGCTTTGCTGGATGTTAACGGCAATGTGCGTATTGCCAATGCAAGGAATAATGCTGCCGGAGACAGTATCCTTACAACAGATACAAATGGTATTGTGAAACTGAAAGCTGCCGGAACGGGTATTATGCCGGTGCGTAATGTTACTGCCAATGTATTATTAGGTACCGGGGATTTTACCGTGCTTGTCAGCAATACCACCGTATTAATACCCTGAACCAGGTGATAGCGCAAAGCTCTCCTGATGGCGGTGCCAGTCATTTCTGGTATGATCGTTTAGGCAGGCTCGCCGTTTCGCAGAATGCCAGACAATTGCTTAATAACGCATACAGCTATACGTTGTATGATTATATAGGACGCATTACCGAAGTAGGAGAAATTCTTAGCAGTGCGGCGATGACACAGGAGATAAGCCAGAATGCGGTAACCCTCTTGCAGTGGGTAAATTCAGCCGGCAGCAGCCGGTCACAAATCACCACGACAGTATATGATCTTCCCTATATCTTCCCCGAAGGAAATATCTGGGAGGCCAAAAATCTCCGTAACCGGGTGGCCTGGAGCGCCGTTTATAATCATATAGCCGATACAATTCCCGGCAGTCAGACCTCAGCGACATATTACAGTTACGATATTCACGGTAACGTACGTACGTTGTTACAGGAATACAATGCAGCCACGCCTAATGAAGGGAACAGGTTTAAGAAGATTGCATACACATATGACCTGATCAGTGGCAACGTAAATACAGTTAGCTACCAACCGGGTCAGCGGGATGCCTTCTATCACCGTTACAATTATGACGCTGAGAACAGGCTCACGAATGTAGAAACCAGCAAGGATAGCATTTATTGGGAGAATGACGCTTATTATCAGTATTATAAACACAGCCCGCTGGCAAGAACAGTACTCGGGCAGCAACAGGTACAGGGGATAGATTATGCGTATACCCTGCAAGGCTGGTTGAAAGGCGTGAACAGTACTGCCGCTACCAGTGCATTTGATATTGGTAAGGATGGTGCTGCCGGTGGCATAACAGCCCGCGATGCATTTGGATTTGCTCTCCATTATTTTGGTGATGATGACTATAAACCAGCTAATGCAAATGTTCACCCGTTTGCTGCAGCCGGCAGTGCATTAAAACCGCTATACAATGGGAACATTGGAGCCATGAGTGTGAACATTCCCAAAGTGAGAACACCTTTGATGTATGCATACACATATGATGCACTGAACCGCTTAGTTGGAATGAATACCTCGCACAACCTGAATGCAACCACCAATACATGGGCGCCGATAGCTGTGCAGGATTTCGGGGAAACTATCAGTTATGATCCGAATGGGAATATACTATCCTATAACCGGAATGGTAATCAAACCTGGGGCGGGAAGCCGCTGTTGATGGACAATCTGCAGTATCATTATATTCCCGGTAAGAATCAGCTTACATCTATAGCCGATAACGTTCCGGAAACCAATTACGCAAATGATATAGACAACCAATCCGATAACAATTATTTATACGACGGTATAGGCAATCTGGTACACGATGAACAGGCGGGAATAGATGTTGAATGGAATATATATGGTAAGATCAAACAAATAAAGAAGAAGGATAACTCCACTATTGTTTATACGTATGATGTAGCCGGAAACCGGATCAGTAAAATTGCTAAAGGAATAGAAACACGTTATATCCGGGATGCGAGCGGCAACGTGATGAGTGTATATGTAAGCGGGGATCCTTCCATTAATAATAGTTTACTGAGCCAAACTGAGACGCATTTGTATGGCAGCGGCAGACTTGGAATAAATAACCTGGCAATTCAGGTACAGAATGAAGAAACACCTGACTTGGTTAGATTGCAGGGACTAGGTTTCGGTACTTTTGCTACCTTTATCAGGGGTAATAAGTTCTTTGAGTTAAGCAATCACCTCGGGAATGTACTGTCGACCGTTACGGATGCGAAGAAAGCCGTATCTGCAGATGGGAATACGGTGGATCATTATGAGGCGGATGTAGCAAGTGCACAGGATTATGCACCATTTGGAATGGGGCTTGATGGAAGAGGGTTTGATGCGGGGAGGTATAGGTATGGGTTTAATGGGAAGGAGAATGATAACGAGGTGAAGGGAGAGGGGAATCAGCAGGATTATGGGATGAGGATTTATGACCCGAGGATAGGGAAGTTTTTGAGTGTGGATCCACTAACAAAGCAATACCCTCATTACACTCCTTACTCTTTTGCGGGAAATAAGCCGATTCAGTATATTGATATTGATGGTGGTGAAGAAGGTGCAAGAGTTATTAGAATGAGTCCTCAACTAGAAGTAATTAGAGGAGGGCAGTATGGTAGGGCTTATTTAGATCCATTTAGGGAAGTTGAGTTTGATGCAAACGGGCATTCTTATTACGAGCCAGATGAAGTGCATCGGAATTTAGGCGCAAGCATGCGTTTAGAGGATTTGCAGAAAATAAAGCAACTTGATTTTGGAATTAATTATGAAGTTATCAATGGAGCACCAGCTTCGCGATTTACTGCTGAATCTCACCAGCTCTATATGTCAGCTGCTCTTGATGCAGCGCAGAAAGCTCGTGTAGGTACTGCTAACGATTTCTTTGATAAGTATTTAAATAAAAGGACCAATAGAAAAGATGAATCAGAAGTATATGAATTGCGTGCGAAATCAGCTGGTTGGTACACCTGTTATAGTTGTGAGAATGTAACATTGGATAATGTTCATTTTAGAACAGATCCTAGTGTATCTGGAGGGAGAC
>NZ_DATMTE010001024.1:0-21053 GCF_035564935.1 Chitinophaga sp.
CTGAATGATTACCGGAAAAATGATTTTGGTGGCATCATCATTCATCCCCGGCCGGGGCTGATTACCGAATATTTATCAAAGGAGTGGTTCGATTTGTTTGAATATTCCGTGCAACAGGGAAAAAAGCTGGGACTCAATATCTGGATCTACGATGAGAACTCTTACCCCACGGGTTTTGGCGGTGGACTGGTAGGAGAACAAATGCCAGCTGCTTATAACCAGGGGCAAATGTTGTATATGGAAGATACAACGCACCTACCTGCGGATGTTACTGCCTTCTTTTTATGTTTGAAAGAAGAGAATGGGATGTATAAAGATATTACCGGTCATTTACAGGAGGAGCAGGGAAGAACAGGGCATTACCAGTTATTCAGGAAAGTAAATTATCAAAGGTCCAACCGCGGTTCGGTGGCTGGTCCCATAGGCGTGTCTTATGTAGACCTGATGGCGAAAGGTGTCACAGATAAATTTATTGATATCACCTACAAGGGCTATGAAAAGGTGATGGGTAAAGAGTTTGGGAAAACGATCAAAGGCGTTTTTTCTGATGAACCCACTATCATCAATGAAGGGCGTAACTGCGTACGCTGGACGCCTGATCTGTTCGACCGGTTCTACCAGGACTGGCACTATGATCTGCGATTACATTTGCCCTCCCTGTTTAAAGAAGTGGGCGACTGGAAGCGGGTGCGCCATAACTACTACCAGGTGTTGCTGGAATTGTTTGTTGACCGCTGGTCTAAACCGGTGGCCGCCTATATGAAGGAGCACCAGCTTACCTGGACGGGGCATTACTGGGAACATGGATGGCCAAGCCCTTATCATGGACCCGATAATATGGCGATGTATGCATGGCATCAGATGCCGGGTATTGATATGTTGTTTAACCAGTTTAATGAAGATAAACCTGTGCAGTTTGGTAATATCCGTGCAGTGCGTGAGTTGGGAAGCGTAGCTAACCAACTGGGCAAAACGCGTACCCTGTCTGAAACCTATGGCGGCGCCGGCTGGGAGCTTACTTTTAAAGAGATGAAACGCCTGGCCGACTGGGAGTTCGTATTGGGTGTGAACTTCCTGAACCAGCATTTATCTTTCATGACACTAACGGGTGCACGCAAGTATGATTATCCGCCCAGTTTCTCGTATCATGAACCCTGGTGGCCGTATTACCGTTATATGAATCATTACTTCACGCGCCTTTCTTACTTGTTATCCAAGGGGCAGCAGTATAACGATATCCTCGTTATAGAACCTACTACTTCGGCCTGGATGTACTATGCAAGGGATGCAGAGCACAAACGATTCTTCGATATCACCAAACGGTTTAATGATTTTGTGACCATGATGCAGCGATCTTACCTGGAGTATGACCTGGGCTCGGAAAACATCATCAAAGATAACGGACGTGTTGACGGAAATAGTTTTGTGATCGGAAAACGGGCCTATAAAGTGGTAGTGATACCGCCAGGCATGGAAAGCATCAACAGCGCTACTTTCCGTTTACTAAAAGCGTTTATTGCCGGCGGGGGAGAAGTGATTAGTTTTGAACAGTTGCGTTTGGTAGATGGAGCCGCCAATGAGGAACTTTCTGCGATCAAACAGCTGGACAAGATCCATGAAGTAAAACGGGATGAATTGCAGGCACTGTTTCACAACAAAGATTTCAGTATTGCAGGAAATAATCATGAAAGCATAGGTGGTAATATTTACCACCAGCGCCGTAGGCTGGCCAATGGGGAGTTATTGTTGCTCACCAATGCCAGTATGACGGAGGCATCTGCAGGCGCCATCAGCACACGGGGCCGGGATGTAGTACAGATGGATCTGAATACCGGGGACATTTCCCGTTATAACCATTCACAGTATAACGCGGATGTGCAGTTCAACTTTAGTGTGCCGCCTGCAGGGAGCCGGATGTTCTTTATTGCAGATAAAAAATTACAAGGATATAAAGCAGCGGCGCCAGCTGGTAAATGGACTACCGTAAACGCCTCAACGACAATGGTGAGCAGGGCATCCGATAACAGTCTTACGATTGATTTCTGCGATCTTCACCTGCACCGGCCAGACACAGATTATACGCATATCCACGTTGGCCAGGCTTCCAATACCGCCTTCAAACATCATGGCTTTACAGACGGTGTAGGCAACCCATGGAATAACCGCACGCAGTTTAAAGATGCGATCGTTAAACGTGATACTTTTTCTACCGGAACGGGGTATACGGCTGTTTATCATTTCACCGTGAAAGAGGGTGTTGATGCCAGGGATTTTAAAGCCGTAACAGAGCAGCCAGGGCTTTGGCACGATGTAAAAATTAATGGCGTAACCATTAAAAATGAGCCGGGACAATGGTGGCTGGATCGTTCCTTCGGCGTATACCGGATAGGCAGTTATGTAAAAGCAGGAGATAATGAACTGGCCATTACGGTTTCGCCCATGAGCGTTTATGCGGAAATTGAACCGGTTTATATATTAGGCAACTTTAACCTGGAAGCTGCAGCGCAGGGCTGGAGCATTGGTAAACCACAGCCATTGCAGCTGGGTTACTGGAATAAACAGGGTTTACCTTTATATGGTCACGGTGTTACCTATACGAAAACATTTACAGCAGATACGCCGGCTACATCATACGCCGTGGAATTAGGCAAATGGAAAGGTACGGTGGCAGCTGTAAAAGTAAATGGTGTATTTGCCGGTGTGATCGCTGCTGAGCCTAATACACTTTCCATTGGAGAGTTCATAAAAAAGGGCGTTAACAAGATTGAAGTAACCGTTACGGGCAGTTTGAAAAATGTTTTAGGCCCCTTTTATAACAAGCCGGCTCCCGGTTTGGTGGATCCCGGTAAATGGTATAATATTAAAACGCAGCCACCGGGAAATGAGTATGATCTCTATGATTATGGATTAACGGAAGATTATGAAATTAAGGTAGCGCAATAAACTACCATCCTGTTGCAAATAATTTCCTGGCTCCTTTCATACCACATTTTTGGTATTGGTGGTATGAGAGGGCTACCTGCTCAAGAATAGCCGCCGGTTTTTCCTGCTGCACCCATCCATTGATCAATGGTACCAGTGTATATGCTTCCGGGGCCATCAGGTGCGTGGTCCACACCAGGGGATAAGCACCTGTCTGACGGATGGCTTCGTAAAAATAAGGCTTGCTGGCGCAGGCGAAAACAGCGATATCCCTTCGTTGCTGATCTGCTTTTTGAGGAAGGGAATTAAGTGTAAGATCCATTAACCCGTTGTGGCCTACAAATACGATTAACCCCGCATTGCCGCCTATCCGCACAATGGCGGTATCCACATGAATATTGTTTTTGTTTTGCCCTGCTGCATACTGTAAAAAATCTGAGATGGTTTCTTTCATCCTGGCGCCATCGTAGGCATCAGCAACGAGATAAACATTCTTTTCCCGGTGTTTGAAAATAACGCGTTCGTATATATGTTTTTGTGGGTGGGAAATTTGTTTGATGAATTGCCAATCCGGCTGTTTTTTGAGGAAAGTTTTAACACCGTATCCACAGCCCCAATAGAGGTTGTTCGCGGGATCCTGCCCATTCCCGATTTTAGCGGGTACTTTTACAATTCCCTGGTGTTTATTGTCGCAGAGCGCTACCAGTACATGAATGGAGGCCGTCTGGCTATAGCCTTTTAATGTGGGGAGCAGGATACAGGATAAGATGATTAACCGGAGCATGAATGTGTTTTCATGGAAAGATGCGGGGAGGGGATAATTCCATAAAAGCTATATTTCCGGCTTCCTTGCCACCATAAAATACGCATTCGCATCTGCCGCAATTTCATCAGCTATTATTCCGGTAGCGCATCCAAAGTCTAAAACATCATTCTGTTTTTTAAGATGGCTTTTTACTTTTTCAAGGATTTTAACCCGCACTTCCGTATCCTTCATTTCTTCCTTATCATACCCGTTGGAACTATTATCCCGGAATTTTTCCGGTTGATCCATTTTGTGCTTTATTAAGATTACCCCTGGAATGTTTCCGTTACCAATTGTGTATCCATGTATTCCCGCAGTTCATGCAGCTTGCCGGCCGAGAGACGGCATACCCAGCAATATTTGTTATTGTATACTTTTCCATCGGGCGTGGTATTTTGCCCGCTGGCTTCCACCACCACATAGTCGCCATCCGCAATAAACTGGTGCGCCATTGCTTTATAGGGTGGCGTCAGGGTAGTTCTTACAGAGGCCCACAACTCATCAAGAACGGATTGTTTGCCTTTAAAAGTGCGTGACCATGGTCCGGAGCCCATCCATGTCCATTGCATGTCATCGGCCATGGCATCCAGGAAAGGCGCGTCATTGCCTTTTGAAAGTTCCCCGAATATCAGCTGCATTAGATTTTTGTTATCGGCAGTGCTCATTGTTTGTTTTTCTAAATGTCTGATTTTTTATGTTCTTAGAAGGGGGGCTTTCGTGTCAAAAGAGAGTGGGTTTGTGCCAATTTTATTACATTTATAGCCAAATGGGGGATTCCACGATCACTGAAGCAGAATACCTGGAGCGGCTCCGGAGAGGGGATGTAGCCGCGTATATGCAGCTGTACGACCAATACAGCGGGCACGTCTACGGATGGGTATTGCGTTTTGTAAAAGTGCCCGCCTATGCGGAAGACATCGTGCAGGATGTGTTCCTGAAAATATGGGAAGTCCGCGAACGGCTCGATCCCGCGCAATCATTTCCTGCCTATCTCTATAAAATCAGCCGTAACAAAACATTTACTTTTCTTAAGAAGAATGCCTCCGATGAAGCCACCCGGCTCCGGATCATGCACCGTATCGGTGAAATAACAGAATCGCCCTATCATCAAACGCTGTGGGCGCAATACCAGCAAATGCTCAACAGTGCTGTTACACAACTGCCTTACCAGCGGCAAAGGGTATTTACATTGTGCCGGCAGGAAGGTAAAAGTTACGAGGAGGCTGCAAAAGAGCTGGGCATTTCCCGTAATACCGTGAAAGAACATATGGTGATGGCGCTGAAAGATATCAAAGCGTATTTCTACCGGCACGGCGATCTTTCCCTGGCAGTACTGATTTTTATACACCTCTTTTAAGGAGCTACATATTATAACGAAATTTATTTATTAACCTACCCACCCTTTATTTCCCGGCAGCAGTATATAGTAAAGCGGGGCCACGTACCGCGCATAAAACTGATACATGTCACAGGAAAAAGATCATTACCGGCAACTGCTGCAGCGTTTTCTTGATAACAACTGCACTCCCGCTGAAACGGAGGAACTGCTCGACTTCCTGCAACAGGATGCGTCCAACCGTTTCCTGCTGGAAGAGATGAATGCTTCCTTTGGTCAGCCGGTTCATGATGATGCCGGCGCATGGAAAGACAGGGTAAAAGAAAAACTGCTTCTTGCTGCGCACCCGGTAAAAGTGGTTCCTTTCTATAAAAAATGGCTGCCTGTAGCAGCGGCAGCAGCGGTGCTGCTGGCAGTTACTACTACCGCGTGGCTGTATTATCACACCAAAGAGAAAGCACCGCCTGCGGCTCCGTTGGCCGCTGCCACGCAGGATGCCCTGCCCGGAGGAAACAAGGCAAGCCTTACATTGGCAAATGGCGCCGTAATAGCACTGGATAGTGCCGCTGATAATGCCATTCCCAGCCAGGGAACCACAAAGGTGATCAGGATAAACGGACAATTAAAATATGATGCCGGCCAGGCAACAGACGCCGCGGTGGTATTTAATACACTCACCACGCCAAGGGGAGGCCAGTTCAAAATAGAACTGCCGGATGGCACACTGGTATGGCTGAATGCGGCGTCATCCCTTCGTTTTCCTACTGCGTTCAATGGCAGGGAACGCACCGTGATACTTAACGGGGAAGGCTACTTTGAAGTGGCGCAGAAAGAGAATATGCCCTTTAAAGTACAGCTTGGCAGCGGTATGGTGGAAGTGCTGGGCACACACTTTAACGTGATGGCCTACCAGAATGAAGCAAATGTGAAAACCACCCTGCTGGAAGGTGCGGTGAAAGTGACCCATCAATCGCACACGGTTCGCCTTGCTCCGGGGCAGCAGGCCAGCTGGACTGCAGATGGCAACATCGTTACAGGACCGGCAGATACAGAGGAAGCCGTTTCCTGGAAAGAAGGCTACTTCCAGTTTAACAGGGCGCCGCTGGCGGATGTAATGCGGCAATTGCAACGATGGTATAATGTAGAGGTCCGTTATGAAGGCAATGCAGGAACCAGGGAGTTCTGGGGTAAAATTCCGAGGAACGTGAAGCTCAGCGAAGCGCTTAAAATACTTGAACTAAGTAATATTCCATATTCCATGAGAGGCGACACAATTATTATTCATCATTAAAAACCACCAGCTTTTTCCACTTATGAAATGACAACAGTGGTAATATAACCAAAAAACGGAGGTGTCGTTACCACCTCCGTTATGTCCAGGTTATTATTACAATTTTCCGTGTATGAAAGATTGATTACTTCACCTAAACAAATCGAATTTATGCAATTATCAGGTCTCTTCAAAAACCTGAGCGAGAAACATTTGCCTGTTACAGGGCGATTCCGCCTGTTACCAGGTAGAAAAATCAGGCTCATTATGAAACTGACATACTTTCTTTTGCTGGCATCTTTTTGCCAGGTCCACGCCAGTAGCAGTTACGCGCAAAAGGTCACGCTTCATGAAAAAAACGCATCACTCGAAAACCTGATCCGGAAAATCGAACGGCAATCCGGCTATGTATTTTTCCTCGACTATGCGCTGCTCGACCAGTCGAAAAAGGTGAGTGTGGATATTTCGGAAGGTACTTTGCAGGAAGCGGTAGAACTATGTTTCAGGCCATTTGCGCTAACGTATACCATCCTGGGAAAGACCATCGTTGTAAAGCAAAAAGCGTCCGTGGCGGCCGATCCCGCCATTGAGGTGCGTGGTAAAGTAACAGATGCGGATGGAAAACCGCTCCCCGGTGTAACCGTTTCGGTGCCCGGCGCTTCGAAAGGGGCTGTTACAAACGACAACGGCGAATTTGTATTATCTGTACAGCCCACCGCCACGCTTCACTTCAGCATGATTGGCTACAAGGCAACGGATGTAGCGGTGAACGGACGAAAAACTTTAGCAGTAACACTCGTGATGGAAAACACGGCGCTTACGGATTTCATCGTGGTAGGCTATGGTACCCAGCGCCGCGGAGACGTAACCGGCGCCATCGCTTCCGTGGATACCAAAACGCTGGATGGAACGCCTATCCGCTCTGTGGACCAGGCTTTGCAGGGCAGGGTGGCCGGTGTTACCTTTGTGCAAAACTCAGGCATGCCCGGCGCGGGATCTTCTATCCGTGTACGTGGCGGCAACTCCATCAACGGCAGCAATGAACCGTTGTATGTAATAGACGGGGTGCCGGTATTTGCCGACCAGGGCAGCGATGGCACTTCGCTCAACCCGTTGAACAGTATCAGTCCTACCGATATAGCATCTATTGAAATATTGAAAGATGCGTCTGCCACGGCGATCTACGGTTCCCGCGGCGGCAACGGCGTGGTGCTTATCACCACCTCCCGCGGACAGCGCGGCGCTTCCCGCGTTACATTCGATTCCTACTACGGTACACAGCAGATCCTCAAAAAGTATTCACTGCTGAATGCGTCGCAGTTTGAGCAGCTGGCCAATGAAGCAAGTATTGCTGAAAATGGTCCCGAACTGTATGATCTCAGCAAAACGCCGGCTACTACCAACTGGCAGGATGCCATTTTCAGAACGGCTCCTATACAAAGCTATTCCCTGTCGTTTTCCGGGGGCGATCCCAAGACCCGTTTCCTCGTTACGGCCAATTATTTTGATCAGCAGGGAATTGTGCGGGCGTCTGATTTGAAGCGGTATTCGCTGCGGGCCAATCTCGATAAAGATATCCGGGATAATATCAAACTGGGGAGCAGTCTTACTATCAGCAATGTGCGCACCAACAGGGTGAACAGCGGATCATTGTTCACCATGGCTACTACGGCGCCTAATCTGCCCATCTACCAGCCGGATGGCAGTTTTACGGAACTGAATAACCAGGGCGCCCCTTTCGATAACCCGGTAGCGCTGATCGGAAATTATAAGAACTTCAATAACGTTTTCCGTACACTGGGAAATGTATATGCCAGTATTGACATCGCCAAAGGACTTACCTTCAAAACGCTCTGGGGCGCCGATGTTAATTTTGCGCGCAACGATATCTACCTTCCACAGGCGGTGTATTCCGGCTCCCAGCTGGGCGGAAATGCATCGGTATCTACCAACCAGACCTTTACCTGGCTGAATGAAAATACACTAACCTATACCATGAACAAAGAGGAGCACCAGCTCAACCTGCTGGGTGGTTTTACCCAGCAAAGTTCTTCGTACCAATCGCTCGGCGCGGAAGCCCAGGGTTTCCTGAACGATAACCTGGGCACCAACGCATTGGGCAATGCCGCTGCCGTGCAGCCTTCTTCTTCCAGCATTGCCAGGTGGGCGTTGCTCAGTTTCCTCGGCAGGGCTAATTATAGTTTCAAAAATAAATACCTGCTCACACTCACCGGCAGGTACGATGGCTCTTCCCGTTTTGGAAAAAACAACCGCTTCGGTTTTTTTCCATCGGTAGCCGTTGGCTGGAAACTGGACCAGGAACCGTTCATACGTGACCTGCGCGTTTTCAGCAACCTGAAATTAAGGGTGAGTCATGGTCTTACCGGTAACCAGGATGGTATCGGTAACTATCCCTCGCTTGACCTGATGGGCAAAGCCAACTACTCCATCGGCGGGGTGAACGTAATAGGGCTGATGCCTTCACAGGTGGGTAATCCTGACCTGCGCTGGGAATCCACCGCACAATCGGATATAGGTCTTGAACTGGGATTTTTTGATAACAGGCTGACTTTTATCACAGATGCGTACTACAAAAAAACAAGCGACCTGCTGTTGTATGTGAAAATTCCGACCACATCAGGTTTTTCTACTTCATTGCAGAACAGGGGCCAGGTGGAAAACAAAGGGATAGAGTTCACTGTAAATGCCACACCGGTAGAACAGGAGTTACGTTGGGAAACAGGCTTTAATATTTCCTTCAACAGGAACAAAGTGCTGGACCTCGCAGGAGCCGACCGCCTTTTTGCGGGCCAGGGTCCTAACCAGTCCACCGTTGTGCAGGTAGGCCAGCCATTGGGTACCTTCTTTGGCTTTGCCAGCGACGGTATTTTTAAGTCGAAGGAAGAAGTGGATGCTTCCGCCCAGAAAACAGCGAAACCAGGCGATATCCGGTTCAGGGATGTGAATGGCGATAAAAAGATCAACGACGACGACCGCGTGTTGTTGGGTAATGCTCAACCGAAGTTCTCTTTCGGTTTCAGTAATACTTTTTCCATGAAAGGATTTGACCTGATGGTATTGCTCCAGGGCGTTTACGGCAATAAGCTGTATAATGTGAACACCGCTACGCTGGAAAATCTTACCGGCCTGCAAAACCAGAGCACTACCACACTTGACCGCTGGACGCCTGATCACACCGACACTAATATTCCGCGTGCCACTACGGTAAAGCCCACTTCCCGCTCCTGGGACCGGCTGGTGGAAGACGGCTCATACCTTCGGGTTAAAACAGTACAGTTAGGATACAACCTGTCGAAGGAAACACTGCACCGCATTAAACTCGCCGGGCTTAAAGTATATGTGAATGTACAGAACCTGTTCACCATCACGAACTATTCGGGGCTTGATCCGGAAGTAAGCCGTTATGGATCAGACAATGTAAGCCCGGGCTTCGATTCAGGCGCTTATCCTAACGCGCGCACGATTTCTTTTGGTATCAATGCCAGCTTCTAATCAAAATTATTTGTCATGAGATCTGCATTTTATTTCATCATCATATTTTTTACGCTGACGGCGGTAGGTTGCGCCAAGCTCGACGGCGTTCCGGAAGGCACCTACACTACCGATAATTTTTATAAAACGGAAGCAGATGCGATATCTGCCGTTAATGCCGTGTATTCCGGCATGACCAGCTCCTACCTTTACAACCAGTTTATGGAAGTGATACAGTCGCAGGGTACAGACGACTGCGAATGGGGTTTTGGCCGCAACACCAGTAACACAGATAAAACCGCGCTGGATAAATTCAATTTTGACGCCGGCACCAACCTGTTCTACCAGTTCTGGAGCACTTCCTACCAGGTGATCAACCGCGCCAATGCAGCGGTGGAGAATATCGGCGCGATGAATATAGTTGGTACAGAAAAGAAGAAGCACATGCAGGGAGAAGCCCGTTTCGTAAGGGGACTGATGTATTTTAACCTGGTGCGACTTTTTGGCGGAGTGCCGCTGTTGCTGCAGCCTACTACTTCGCTGGATAATCTTGCCATTAAAAGATCTTCAGCAGAAGAGGTATATGCCCAGATCATTGCGGACTTCCAGTTTGGGGAGGAAAACCTGCCGGAGGCAAACGATGCGGTGAACGCTGGGAGGGCCACCAGTGGCGCAGCCATGGCTATGCTCGTGAAAACCTATCTTACCAGGAAGGAATATACAAAAGCGGTGGAAGAAGCGAGAAAAGTGATGGCGCTGGGCCGTTATTCACTCTGGCCTTCTTACCAGGATGTATTCCTGATTGCCAACGAAAATAAAACCGAGTCTATTTTCGAAGTGCAGTTCCTGAGTGGTTCCGGTAATATCCCCAGCAGTTATGCGGGCTTTTACCGCCCTTCCTTTGATAAACGGCCAGGCTTTGGCGGCAACGGCGATAACCCGGTTACCAAAAATCATTACGATGCTTACCCCGAAGGGGATTTAAGGAAAGATGTAAACGTAATAAAGTATTCCTATACTACAGATCCTAAAGCGCCCACCACGATTAAGAATCCTTATTACGTGGCAAAGTTTAAAGACCCTGCGGCGCTAAATGTGAACGATGGAGGCAACAACTACTACATTGTGCGTTATGCAGATGTGCTGCTGATGTTTGCAGAGGCGTTGTATATGCAGAGCCCCGGTAATACCGAAGCGCTGGAAGCGTTTAACCAGGTGAGAAGACGCGCCTATGGCCTGCCGTTAAATGCACCTTCTGTAAGGGATCTGGCAGGAGGATTGAGCGCTGCTGCGTTCCAGGATTCCGTGTTGCAGGAAAGGCGGCTGGAATTTGCTTTTGAAGGGCAGCGCCGTTTTGACCTGCTGCGCACCGGCAAACTGAAACAGGCCATGAATGCACAGGATCCAACTATCACCGTTCGCGAATCCGATACGCTTTTCCCTATCCCGTCGCAGGAAATGGATACCAATCCTTTGCTGGAACAGAACCCGGGGTATTGATCAGAAAACTTTTCCCGGCAGCAGGAACAGGATAGTACCTGTTCCTGCTGCTATACTCATGCTTAAATACAGACGAAAATGAGGAATTTAATTATCCGCAGCCTGGTAGTAATGATGGTTATACTGGCTGGCAACCGGTTATCGGCCAGGCAGCGCTGGGATGTATGCGTGTATGGAGAAACGCCCGCGGGCATTATGGCGGCCATACAGGCTGCAAAAATGAATAAACAGGTATTGCTGATCAGCAACACCGCTCACCTGGGTGGTGTGGCCACTTCGGGGCTTACGGCCACCGACCTGAATAATTTCAGGAGCGCCGGCGGACTTACACGCCAATTCTATCAACGCCTCTTTACTTACTACAGCGACAGCAGCGCATGGCGCAGCGAGTCGAGGGACGTGTTTTTTGAGCGTTCCAAAAAACGTACTTTCTCCGGTAAGAACGACTCCCTGAAAATGCAGTGGGTGTATGAGTCCCGCGTAGCGGAATATATTTTAAAAAAAATGTTACAGGAAGCCGGGGTAACAGTGGTGTATAAAGAAAGGCTGCAGCTGAAAAATGGAGTAACAAAAAAAGATGCCGGCATCGTTTCCATTCAAATGGAAAATGGTCATCGCTATCATGCGAAGATCTTTATAGACGCTACCTACGAGGGCGACCTGATGGCAACGGCCGGTGTTTCCAACATCACCGGCAGGGAAGCCAACAGTGTGTATAATGAAACATTGAATGGCATTAAACTCAATGATATTATCGGTAAAGACGACCGTTCCATTGATCCCTATATAAAAAAAGGGGACCCTTCCTCCGGCGTGCTGCCATTCCTGGAACCGAAGATCCCGGGCGCAAACGGGGAAGGTGATCACCGCACTCAATCGTACTGTTACCGGATGACGCTGACCGACGATCCGGCCAATCGTATCAGCATCGTAAAACCTGTGGGCTATCAGCCGCTCTGGTATGAGTTCCTGGCCCGTATGCTGGAAATGAACCCCGGCTACCTGCTGAAGAATATCATTTCCTTCACGCCTATGCCCAACAGGAAAACGGATACCAACCAGGCCGATTTTGTAGGCGCTAATTACGGGTGGCCGGAAGGTAATTATACAGAACGCAGCAAAATTGCGAAAATGCATAAAAATTATGTATTAGGTTTACTCTGGTTTCTGGGTAACGATCCGCGGGTACCGGATTCCCTGCGCACAGAAATGAAACGCTGGGGATTACCCAAAGATGAGTTTACCGACAATGGCAACTTCCCGCACCAGTTGTATGTAAGGGAAGCGAGAAGAATGGTGAGTGATTATGTAATGACAGAAAAGAACTGCAACGGCGAAGAACCGGTAGAAGACGCCGTGGCAGTAGCTACTTATCCGCTGGATTGCCACTATGTTTCCCGCGTGGTGGATGCACAGGGCAGGGTACATTCCGAAGGCAGTTATGGCAAACAGAAGAACACTTATTACACGATAAGTTACCGGTCGTTAAGACCGAAAGCTTCGGAAGCCGGTAACCTGCTGGTACCGGTATGTTTGTCGGCCTCGCATGTGGCTTACAGTTCTATCCGTATGGAGCCGGTATTCATGGTGCTCGGGCAATCTGCCGGTACTGCCGCTGCGCTTGCGCTGGATCGCAACATGAGCGTACAGGAATTGCCTTATGAGGTGTTGCAGCCGGTGTTGCTGAAAGACGGGCAGGTGCTTTCACTTGACAGGAAATAAGCTATAACAGATAATAAATATGAAACACTCAAACAAAGGCGCCATACTCGCCGCCGTAGTAGTAGCCTCTCTGGGGTATTTTGTGGATATCTACGACCTGCTGTTGTTCAGCATTGTACGGGTTCCCAGTCTTGAATCCATAGGGCTACGCGGCCAGGATGTAACCAACAAAGGCATTTTATTGCTCAATGTACAGATGACCGGTATGTTGCTGGGTGGTATTCTCTGGGGTGTGCTGGGCGACAGGAAAGGAAGGCTTTCTGTGCTTTTCGGATCTATTTTCCTTTATTCTGTTGCCAACATTGCCAATGGTTTTGTGGACAGCGTATGGGCGTATGCGTTATGGCGATTTGTTGCCGGTCTTGGTTTGGCGGGTGAACTCGGCGCCGGTATTACCCTTGTAGCCGAATTAATGCCGAAAGAGAAAAGAGGTTACGCCACCACCATTGTTGCAGCGGTGGGCATCAGCGGCGCAGTGGCGGCTTATTTTGTGGCGCAGCATTTCAACTGGAGAACCACCTTTTTTATTGGCGGCGGCCTGGGGCTTTTATTGCTGTTGCTGCGTATCGGCGTGGCGGAATCGGGTATGTTCGGCGCAGCGAAGCAATCGGAGAACCGGGGGAATTTCCTGGCGCTGTTCACCAACGGGAAAAGGTTTTTTAAATACCTGCGCTGCATCCTCATTGGCGTACCGCTTTGGTTTGTAGTAGGTGTACTGATCACGCTTTCGCCTGAATTTGGCAAGGTGCTGCATATTGAAGGCAATGTGAATGCCGGCGCTGCAGTGGCCTGGTGCTATGGCGGGCTTGTGGTGGGAGATATTTTCAGCGGCGCCCTCAGCCAGTTGTTAAAAAGCCGGATCCGGGTGGTGTATGTGTACCTGTTTTGCTGTATGGCGGCAGTAAGTATTTATTTCCTGGCCTCTGGTATCAGCCTGCAGCTTTTTTACTGGATATGCGCCCTGCTGGGTTTTTCCGTAGGCTATTGGGTGATTTTTATGACGATTGCCACAGAACAGTTCGGCACCAATATCCGGGCAACGGTGACTACCACCGTACCCAATTTTGTGCGTGGCGCCGTAGTGCCGCTCACTTTCCTGTTTCAATTTATGCAGGTGCTTTTTAGCGGCTCCCTGATGTATGCCGGTATCAGTGTTGGTGTGATATGCCTGGCACTGGCTTTCTGGTCGCTTACCGGCATGCAGGAAACATTTCATAAAGACCTGGATTACCTGGAGGAATGGTAGATATAGTTACACTTTAAAACCACGTTCCACTTATGAAAAAACTGATACTTATGATGATGATGCTTGTTGTTGCGGGCAACGCAATGTCGCAGGCTATCAAAACCACGCTCACTGATTCCGCCGGGGTATATACTTTGAACCGCGGTGGTGTGCCTTACCACGTCAGGGGGGCGGCCACCAACAATTTTTATTTGCAGGTGTCTGCCTATGGAGGCAACACTATCCGTACCTACAGCATCAACGATTCCACCGGTACATGGCTTGACAGCGCCAATACACACGGCATTACAGTTTGCCTTGGCCTTGGCGTCAGGAAATTGCAGGAAATGAATTATGAAGATACTGCTGCTGTGCGTGCACAATTGGAGAACATGCGGAGCCAGGTGCTCACCTATAAAGATTACCCCGCATTGCTGATGTGGGCTATCGGCAATGAAACAGACGCCAACTACAACCCGCTGGACACTGCCTACAACATTGCTTACTGGGATGCGCTGAACGATATTGCGCGGATGATCCACGAGGTAGATACCAATCACGTTACTACTGCCGTATTTGTAAATTCCGACCTGAAGAAAATGCAATTGATGAAAGAACGGTTTACTGAACTGGATATACTTTCTATTAACAGCTATGCGCCTAATCTTCCCGGGGTGTTGGGCAACCTGCAAACTGTTGGCTGGACGAAGCCCTATATGATCACTGAGTTTGGACCGAGAGGTACCTGGCAAATGAACCCCGAACCCAAACGGAAGATGCCCTGGGGCGCTTTGGTGGAACAAACCAGCACGGAAAAGGCCGTAGTGTACCGTCAGTCATACCTGGATCATATCGCTGCGAATGTGGCTAATAATTGTCTTGGTGGTTTCGTATTTGTATGGGGCTATCAATCCTCCGGCGATGTAGCTACCTGGTTTGGCTTGTACAACCGGTTGGGAGAGGCTTTTGGCGCTGCTGATGAAATGCAGTATGCCTGGACGGGAGGATATCCTTCCAACCATGCACCCGTGATCCTTACCAGGGATTCGTTGCTTTTCAACGGCAAACGCGCAGAGGATACCGTTATCGTGGAAGCCAATTCCATCAACACGGGTTGGGTGCATGCCAGTGATCCAGATAATGATTCGTTGCGTTACGAATGGCTGGTGATCCCTGAAAACAGTGTAATGGCCGGTGGCGATCCTGCCGCCAGTTTACCAACGCTTCCGGGACTCATTGTTTCGCAGCAGGCAGACAGCGCCCGTTTTACGGCGCCTGCTTCAGCGGGCAATTACCGGCTGTATGTATATGTACATGACCAGCGTGGCAAGGTGGCTAATGCGTCTGTTCCGTTCAAGGTAACGCCGTCTTCCACCGGAAGGCTGATAAGATCAGCATCCACCGGCGGCAGCTGGTCGCTACCCACCAGCTGGCAGGGAGGCATAGTACCTGCGGATGCAGATACGGCAGTGATCATTGCCGGCAGTACCATTACCATCAATACGCCGGTGAAAGTAACGCATACGGAAATAGCCGGCACACTGGGCTTCAACACCACCACCACGAACACCTTCACTACCGGCGATTTATTGGTAGATGGCACAGGTACCTTCTATGCGCGGAATGGAACTGTTGGCAGAACAATTACTGTTAACGGCCACCTGCAGAACAACGGTGTAGCTGATTTCTCCAAAGCAAGTACCACCCTGATCATGGGGCCGGCGGCAGATAGCACCACGATTGGCGGAACCGGTACTTATTCCAATGGTATCATCCGTAGTCTTACGATCAATAATACGGCCGGCGTTGCATTGCAAACGCCCATTAGTATTCCTTCTATACTCACACTCACCAGTGGCGTGTTTCATAACGGCAGTAACCTCACTATGGACAATACGAATGTAGGCGGCAGCGCCAGTTCTGTTAACTGCCAGATCAGGCGCTCACAACATGCATCGCTGGCCAATGACTATACATTGGGAAGTACGGCGGCCTTGTACGTGGCTTATAATCACGATGTAAATGCGCCCGCACAAATCATGACAGAAGGCCACGAGATCCCGGTTTCGCGCTCGCTGTTCAATATCACCGTTAATAATCCTGGTGGCGTGATGATCGGCGACAGTCTTACCCTGAAATCAAGCAATGCGGCAATAACCCTAACAGATGGGATCATATATCTGCCGGCAGGCAAAAAACTGATCTGCACCAATACCTCCTACAATGGTACACCGGGGAGCAGCACCAGTTTCGTGAACGGCGCAGTAGGGCTTACCGCGGGCGCCACGCCGGTTACCAAAACTTTTCCTGTGGGATCCGCGGGGCAATACAGGAAAGTAGTATTAACGGGATTAGCATCTGTTAGTGGCGCGGTAACAGTACAGGTGTCTATTGACAGTGCCGCGGGTACGCCGGGTACAGGCATGAGTAGTTTATCGGCCGCAAGGCGCTGGCATTGCGAAGTGCGCAGCGGTAACCTCGCCGCCTTTACAGGCATCAGTATCGGCTATGGTGCAGACGATGGCGCTACGCAAAACAGGCTTGCTTTTTCAGCAACCCATACCGGCGCTTATGATGTAATACCTACCGACAACAATACTGCCGATGCGGTTACCAGTTCCAGCGGCAGCTACGGCGCCGGATGGTATACAACGGGAATGAATGAAAGTTATATGCAGTTAAGCAATAAACCTGCGGTGGTAAGTGATGCGTTCATTTATCCCAATCCCGCTTCAGCTGTTATTTACGTGGTATGCCCGCAGGCATTGAAGCAGAAAGTGCAGGCAAGCCTGGTAGATTTGCAGGGGAGGGTAGTGCAATACTGGACGCTACCGCAGGGACAGGTACGGCAGCCGCTAACGCTTGCAGCTAAAACCGGCAGTGGTGTTTATGTGCTGGTGCTGGAAGGAACAGGGCTCCGGCGAACGTATAAAGTGGTGGTGGCGAAGCAGGAACAGAGATATTAAATAATGAAAAGGCGCTTTATCATGAAGCGCCTTTTCTTTTGATAAGATGTTTATTCCCGGATTGATAAATCATTTTCCGGCATAGAGACACCCAGGATCACAAACAGCGCTAAGTTTGTTTTCCTGAGCCGGGACTTTGGTGGTATACAAAAGGAGCAGAAGGAAAGAAAATAGAGAACAATGATATCAAAGTGCGGGCAAGAGATAGTTCAGTGATGCCGTAAACCGCTGAACTACCCTGCGCCTTCACCAGCCGCCGGCGTCAAACCAGTGGGTAACCTGCTGCGGTGCTGCTGTTGCCGGGTGTTTAAAACGGAACTCATTTGAGTGCCGGTCATAATAGTAATCCTTTTCCCATTCCTTTATGTTGGATACCGTTGTTTCAATGGCATCCATTATAAAGTTAACTTCTTCATTGGTCATAACAGGATGAACGGATAACCTGACCCAGCCTGGTTTGCAGAACAGATCTCCCGAACGGATGGCGTCCAGTATAGCGTGCGACAGGGACCTGCTTACCTTCAACAACATATGTCCATAAGTGCCTGCGCAGGAACAGCCGCCTCTCAGCTGGATCCCGAACCGGTCGTTGAGCAATCGTACAATAAGGTTATAGTGAATACCTGTTACAATGAAGGCAACCACTCCAAGCCGCTGGGTATTTTCCGGCTCCAATACCTGTACCTGTTTTATTGCCGCCAGCCTTGAAAAAATGATGGAGAGCAATTCCGCTTCGCGTTGCAGCAGGTTATTTATCCCCATTTCTTCTTTCAGCCGGATACACATGGCGGCCTTTATGCCCTGCAGGAAGGGGGGCGTTCCGCCATCTTCACGCTGTTCAATATCAGCGATGTATTCGTGTTCCTGCCAGGGGTTGCTGTAATTTACCGTGCCTCCACCCGGCTGATCGGGGATGGCATTCCTGTACAATTGTTTATTGAATACCAGCACACCGGGTGTACCTGGGCCGCCTAGAAATTTATGTGTGGAAAAGTAAATAGCATCCAGGTGGGCGCCGGGTTCCTCCGGATGCATATTGATAGGGCAATAAGGTGCGGAGCAGGCAAAGTCCGCAAAACACAGTCCACCATACCGGTGCATGAGTGTGGCAATGTGGTGATAAGGTGTTGGGATGCCGGTAACGTTGGAGCAGGCCGTTACGGCTGCTATTTTAACGGGATGGTGTTTAAACTGCTCCAGCAAAGCGTGGAGCTGCTGCATGTCAATATGCCCGCTTTCATCGCAACCAATTATTTCCACCCTGGCAATGGTTTCCAGCCAGCTGAGGTGGTTACTGTGGTGTTCCATATGGGTTACAAATACAACGGGCTTTACTGCTTCATTGCAGGGGGATAAATGAACATAGTCCGCAGCGCGCTCCGGTATCCGTAGCCCCAGTATTCTTTGCAGCTTGCACACGGCGCTGGTCATACCGCTGCCGCAGAAAAGCAATACATCCGCCTTACCGGCATTCACATGCGACTTTATAATTGTTTTGGCCTGTTCATAAGCGGCAGTCATCAGGGAACCGGTAATGGTGGTGTTGGTATGCGTGTTACCTACGAAAGGAAGTACCTGTTGCCGGATACATTTTTCAATGGGCGCATAGGCCCGGCCACTGGCGGTCCAGTCGGCATAAATGAGCCTTTTTTTCCCAAAAGGCGATTCAAAGTACTGTTGATTACCGATAATATTATTACGATAAGCGGAGAAATAGTTTTCCAACGTGCTTTCACATGGTAAGGGTAGCATAGTTATCTGGATTTGGATGATTTGAATAAATCATGTGGCGGCCTGCTGAACTGCTCATTAAAAAAACGCGGCGCCAGGAAAAGATATGCAATGAACAAACCCAGTATAGCCAGTTGGGCGGCAGATACTTTCTGGATAGCCTGCCTGTTGACATTGTCACACACTTCTCCCGGGCAGTGCTGTACTTTATTCTTAAAAAAGAGCGGATAAGCCAGGCAGCCCAGGCAGATCCCGAAAGCTGCTTCGAAGAACAGGAACAGTAAGCATACCAGGCATATACTACCGGTAACAGGGCTGTAAGCGTTTTCGACCAGGAAAAAATAGAACATGGTGGCAGACAGCACAATCCCGATGCTCCACGCAAATTTCTTTTGTTTAGCGCCTACATATTCAGGCGTTTGGTTACGGACAATTAACCGGCCTATGATCAGGGTCGGAGAAAAACGGGGATTGATGAATACCCTGATCAGTAAGTCGGCCAGGAAAATGGTAATAACATATTTTATAGGAACGAAATTGCCGTCGAAGAGGATGAACATCAGGGAGGTATAGGTGGCCAGGAAAAGTATTCCTGCGGAGGCCCTGATCTCCCTTTCGTTTAGTACAGGAATATCATAACCTGCTACTTTTTCGCCGAATTGAATAAAGTTGTTCATGATTTGTTTAATATTGAGTGTAAGAGATGTTGATCCTTTGGTGCCGGCAATATAAAAGTAGGGGATCGGGGTTGTTGGAGGTGTGGCCAGTCAACAAACAACGGGTTATGGTATACAAACAGCGGAACCGGGTGGGGAAACGGATCAGATATTTATCGACATTTATCTTCTCAAATATTAAAATGAAAAAACTATCCAACATAAAGCAGTTTCAGTTATACGTATGGTTGATACCTGCTTTCTGGTTGATAAATATATTGGAAGATATAGTTAGGGGAGAAGGCGATTTATCGTTAAGGGTGATGAATGAAACCTGGCTGGCGATTTATATATCGGTACTTAATTACAGGCTATTGGAGCATACACTGCCAAAACTAAGCTGGAAAAAGCCTTTCAGCGGCGTGTTGATGTTGCCGCTTTACTTTTTTGCCTATTCCCTTGGTTTCTTCCTCTGGCGGCAGCTGGGCATAACATTGCATATTTTTACACCCTTAGGTACGCCCGTTATCATGTCGGAAAGAATTGGCATCCTTATGGGTTACAGCATAGGGTCCGTGTTATTCTTTGCCGTTGTGCGGCATGTTTACAATCATATAAAACTAAAGCAGGCAGCGCAGCAACTGCGTATTGAGCGGCAGCAGGCGGAGCTGAACTACCTGAAATCCCAAACCAATCCCCATTTTTTATTCAATACCCTGAATAATATTTATTCCTTGTCCAGGGATAAGTCGGACCTGGCGCCGGAATCTATCCTGCGCTTGTCCAAAATTCTGCGGTATATGCTGTATGAAACCAGCGGTCCCTATATTGCTATAGAACAGGATCTTAAAATTATTGATGATTATATTGCGCTGGAGCAATTGCGTTATGATGATTCGCTCCGTATTAATTTTAATTATGACCTGGAAGATCTGCGGCAGTCGCTACCCCCGTTGCTGCTGATGCCGCTGGTGGAAAATGCTTTCAAGCACGGCGTATCGGAAACGCGGGATCGTCCATATGTTGATATTCATCTTACCATCAAAAACAGGCAGCTGCTTTTTATAGTGAAAAATTCCACCGGTGATCCGGCTGGTGATAACAAGGCAAAGGTAAATATCGGTCTTTCTAACCTGCGCCGGCAGCTGGAACTGCTTTATACCGATTACCAGCTGGACGTGCAGCAGGGCGATTATATATTCACGGCTACCTTAAAAATCATCCTCGCAAGCCATGTCTAAAATAAAGTGTATTATTATAGAAGATGAACCACTGGCGGCAAAAGTACTGAGCGACTATATATCTGAAGTGCCGTTCCTGGAGTTGCAGCAGGTTTTTAAAGATGCTATCCTGGCATCGGAGTTCTTGCTGCAACAGGATACAGACCTTATTTTCCTGGATATCCATCTTCCAAAATTAAAAGGAATG